>JAIRJR010000225.1 GCA_031260575.1 Tannerella sp. | reverse complement strand
CCGAAATAGGGAGTAGTCCCACTTTATATTTTTTAGTCGGTCAGTAGTGCTATGAAAAGATGACGTCTATTGATTATGACAGCATAAACGGCGATTTGCCTATCGTTGAAACACTGTTCGACGGAACGCGCCTTGAGCCAATGAAACGCGGAAATATTACCAATATTTCCATGGCTAACCTGACACCTGACAAATTGATTATCGGATTTTTGAAAGGGATTTGCAACGAATTGTATGATTTCTACAGGCTTATTCCCGAAGACGTCAAACAGTCCAAATCAATTCTGGTTGGCTCGGGTAATGGCGTTAAATTGAACTCATTACTTTGTAAGGCTTTTGAAGAACAGTTTAAATACACCCTTCATCTGTCGCAAATTCGTGAAGAGGCGGCTTTCGGTGCTTGCCTGTGTGCTGTTGCCGGCAGTAAACATCCCGGCGGTTCTTTCGATATTAATGAAATAAGTATTTAACCATTTAATATTATTGTAACATGAAAAAAAGTATTTTCATCTGTTTTGTTCCTGTAATTGTTGTGTTATTGTTTTCGACATGTTCGAGCCAAACCGGCAATCAAATACCTGTCAAGTTAGAGCTTCTGTCGCAGTCGTGGAATTTCAATTTCCCGCAAACTTCACAGGGTGTGCTGACCGCGCAAAACCAACCAACCGAGTTGAATGCGCCGGATGATATTGAAAAGGGATTCACCATCAAATTCAAAGTGGATTTAAAGCGTTTTGTTGGCGAAGAAACGATTCTTGAAATACCGGATGTGGTGAATGTACGCCTGTTTCAGAACGATGCAGCAAACCGCAAGATACAAAATTATCCGGCATTCAAGATGTCTGATGGCTCTGTACCGGTACTTGAAGCTTCTGTTAAACTGAAACTTCCCACAGAGAATCAAGAGATCAGGGATTTGGTTGTTGGCGTTCCTTTAGCGATCCTTGAAAAGCCTGTGGGCGAACACGAAGTGATCCTCAACTTCTCAGGCATACAGTGGACAATGTATATCGATGGCAAACTGGTAGATAATGAATTTGCCTTAGGCTATCCGGTTTGGAGCGTTAAAAGCGTCTGGAAGATTAACCCGATGTATGTAGCAGGCGCAGAATTTTTCATACCTGCGGTGAAACCCTCAAGAGTGCCATTGCCTGAGCTGGAAACTGATCCTGAAATACATTTATGGACTCCGACTGGACATAACGCATGGGTAGGAGATGTCGCAACTTTATTCCACGATGGCAGATACCATGTTTTTTATCTCTACGACCGCCGCCACCATGAAAGCAAATTCGGGCGCGGAGCGCATTATTTCGAGCACATCTCGACCGTCGATTTCAAAACATGGACAGAGCACGAAGCGGCTACGCCGATTGATGAGCAATGGGAAACGTTTGGAACAGGCACACCGTTTGTGTTCAACGGTAAATTCTGCATCAGCTACGGACTACATACAACGCGTATATATCCCAAAGAACAAACTACACTGCCCGAACAATGGGCTTATTTGGAAGAGCATGGCTCGACAGGATTTTTTACTCGCCACAACATGAAAGGTTATCCCGGAGGTTCGACCTATTCGATTAGTGCCGACGGAATATCGCAATTCAAAAAGACAGGCGTCTTGTTTCATCCCTGCGAAAATCCTAGTGTATATACCGCTCCGGATGGCAAACTGAGGATGTTAGCCAATTACGCAGCGAAAGGCACGTGGGAATCAGAGTCGATCGACGGAGGTTGGCGTTGCATCGATCCTGAATTTCCACCCGGTGGAGACTGCACGTTTCCTTTTCGATGGGGTCAATACGATTATGTCATCGGAGGATTCACCGGGTTTTGGTCAAGGCCTGTCAGTGAACCGAATGTGAAATTTACAGACGTAGTGCAGCAAGGGTTTGATTTCTACAACGGAATCAATGTGCCCGCCATCTCTGAGATATCAGGAGGTCGTTTTCTGATGACCGGATGGATGGGAATACGCGGCTGGGGAGGCCCTCTGCTGATTCACGAGATGATTCAATTTCCGGATGGCCGGATCGGAACAAAATGGATGGAAGAGATTACACCCTTAACTAAATCACCTCAAACGCTTGCTAAAAAACTGTCCGAAACAGTCTCATTCCCGACAGGCGACGAGCCGTTTATGTTGTCTTTTACCGTCAATCCCGGCGTCAAAAGCGGCAGATTGGGTATCCTGTTTTCTGATGGCGACAGCGAAGAAAATGCGTGCGAATGGCAAATCTGGCCGGGTGAATTAAGAGCGCAGTTTGCACAGGGAGTGTTCTCGGGTTTTGCCGAAAGCCAACGTTCATTAAGACAGGGTGGCAGGCCGCATTCGGGTCGCAACTATGCCATCGAAAACCTGATAGGAGTCGACAAACCGTTCACCGTCAAAATTATCGTTAAAGGGACCGACAAGTTGGGCGGTTCCATAATCGATGCCGAAATTGCCGAAAAACGCACCATGATAGGCTATCGCCCCGTGTTGCGTGTGAATCAATTGCTTTTCAGAGTCGAAGGCATCGAACTCTCAAACGTAAAGATTGCACCGTTACTAAATAATAAAAACAACTAAAAAAACAACACAAAATGAAACGTTTAAAAATCACAATCGCCATCTTATTCATGTTGTCTTGGATATGTATGAATTTAAGCGCCCAAGAGGTTTCGATAAGAATAAACAAGAAATACCTCAATTTGCCTGTTACCTCGAAAGTTGATCGCGCCGTAATGAGTTTTACCGTCGACGGACAAACAGAACGCAAGTTCGACATCCGTCTGGCTGTATCCGATCCCGAATACTGGGCTTTTTGCGATGTGTCAGCGTTCAAAGGCAAGACAGTGACCATCCAATATCCGGGAAACCAACAAGGATTAAATCTTATCTTTCAGGATGATGCTATTGCAGGTCAGGACAGTCTGTACCACGAAAAGAACCGTCCGCAATTCCATTTCACCACGCGTCGCGGATGGATCAACGATCCCAACGGACTGATTTTCTACGAAGGCGAATACCATCTCTTCTACCAACACAATCCCTACGAAGACCAATGGGGCAATATGCACTGGGGACATGCCGTAAGCCGTGACCTGATTAATTGGGAAGAACTGCCCATCGCCTTGTTTCCCGATGAGCTTGGAACCATGTTTTCAGGCTCGGCTGTCATCGATTACGACAACACTGCAGGGTATAACAAAGGGAATATACCGGCCATGATCGCCTATTATACCGCCGACAATCCCGACCGTCAGATACAGTGCTTCGCTTATAGTCTGGACAAAGGACGTACATTTACAAAATACGGCAAGAATCCGGTGATCGATACAAAAGAAAAATGGAATAGTAAAGACACGCGCGACCCGAAAGTGTTCTGGTATAAACCCGGCAAACATTGGGTGATGGTATTGAACGAACGCGATGGCCATTCGATTTTCACCTCGTCCGATCTGAAAGATTGGACGTATGAAAGCCATGTGACCGGTTTCTGGGAATGCCCTGAACTGTTTGAACTGCCTGTAGATGGAAACTCTGCAAACACCAAATGGGTGATGTACGGCGCTTCGGGGACGTATATGATTGGTCGCTTCGACGGTAAAAAATTCACGCCCGAAACAGGAAAGTATTATTTTACAACGGGTACAGCTTACGCTGCACAAGCCTTTAACAATATTCCTGACAGCGATGGCAGGACAATACAAATTGCCTGGGGACGTATAAACCATCCGAATGTACCACTCAACGGCATGATGCTTCTACCGGTTGAATTGAACCTGCGCACTACCAAAGATGGGGTCAGGCTATTCAGTTATCCGGTTCGTGAAGTAACTACGCTTTATGCAGATGAAGCCAAATGGACGTTACTTACCTCCACCAATGCCACTACTAATCTCAGCCAATATAAAGATGCGGACGGACTTCATATCCGCACCACCATCAAGTTGTCGCATGCGACAAGCGCCGGCCTTAGTTTGAACGGACAGCGAATCCTTGACTACGACATGAATTCCAACTTAGTAAATGGAGTGTTCTATTCGCCCGATGACATGACCAGCATGGAAATTACCGCCGACATCTATATCGACCGGACATCGGTCGAAGTTTTTATCGACAATGGTGCCTACTCCTATTCAATGCTAAAACGCAGTAATCCTGACAATAATGATGGATTTCGTTATTGGGGAAATAATATCGAAGTATTGGATTTAAAAGTACATCGCCTCAAATCTATCTGGAAGTAATTTTTTGCTGACGAACCATTCAAAAATGGATAGCGGGAAATTCAAAGGGGCTGTATCAAAAGTACAGCCTCATTTGCTAAATTCGTTCGGATTTACAATCCGAACAAATTCAGCAAATGATTGGATACTGATTACGAATCGGCGCCGGCGGTAAATAGGAATATGTTTTATTTTGCAGGATTATACCCGTCGCTTAAAGTTTTGAGGAAAATCACAATATAACTTTCTTCCTCTGGCGTTAATTTTAAGTCGCCAAGTTCTTCGGTATTAACAGTTTCGGCATATTCCGCTTTGGGATATTCCGAACCGACATCGCGAACGTTATAGAAATGAACAATATCTTCTAATGATTTGAAAAAACCATTATGACCATAAGGAGCGGTAAGTTCAATATTACGCAGTGTAGGAACCCTGAATTTCCCATTCTCTTTGTCTGATTTTACAATTGCGCCAAGACCTAAATCAATTGCATCGCATCCATTCGGGTTGTGAATCTGCGGAATTGTGTAGAACGGATTGCCGGGATTTGCCGGAATACCCAGATTGTCATACGTATGATCGGTAAACAATACGCGTTTGGCATACGGATCCGGCGTAGTTACATGACAGTTGGCGCAGAGTCCTTTATTGATAAAAAGCTCCATTCCACACGCCTCGTCTTCTGTAAATTGATACTTGCTTTCAAGAAAAGCGTCGTATTTGGATGAAAATGGATTTACTTCAACGGAACGTTCGTAAGCATCAATGGCGTCGGCGATGGCGTTAAATATTGCCTCAGTATCTTCTAAATCTCCATATATCTTTTTAAACGCCGGATAGTATGTTGCTTTTTTTACTTTGTCAACCACCATTTTATCATCGGTATTTCCCATCTCCAATGGATTGGTAAAAGGAAGTTTGGCTTGCTCTTCCAACGAATTGGCCCGGCCATCCCAGAATAAGCCGCCAAT
>JAIRJR010000167.1 GCA_031260575.1 Tannerella sp. | reverse complement strand
AAATCATCTCATTTACATCGCTCACCTGTTATAAATTTTGGGGACGCTTTATTCATTTGATAAAAAAATATATGTAAAATGCACCCTATGAAACTAAACAATAATTATCACTATCTTTGCAAACGACAAACGAAGTAGATGAAATTTTCAATTAGTCAAACAATTTATTATACATAAACAATTTAATCATGGAAAAAACACAAACGAAAAAAAGCGTTGCGACGCAAATGAACCGTCGTACATTCATCTCAGCAGGTGTGGGGTTAGGAATGGTTTCTATCATCCCCAATCATGTTTTTGCAGCCAAAAAACAGGGTTTGGTAGCGCCCAGCGATAAGATTTGTTTGCTGCACATTGGTTGTGGCACTCAAGGGCTTGATGAAGTAGGCGCCTTATTGAAGTCGCCCGATATCGAAATAGTGGGAATTGCCGATCCCAATCGCGAAAGCTACGATTATATCCACTGGGGAGAGTTCTCTATACGCAATAATATGCGCGAACTAATGGGCGAACCCACATGGATGAACGGGATTAATGGAATCCCCGGCGGCAGGGATATCATGAAAAAAGTAATCGAAACGTACTATCGCAAGAATCGTACCGGTTATAATGGCTCAATTGCTTCTAAAGAAGACTATCGCGAGTTGTTAGGAACTCTGAAGGATGTGGATGCCGTGAAAATCATGTCGCCAGATCATCAACATGCTTATCAGGCGTTGGATTGCCTCAAACACAACAAACATGTTATTATGCATAAACCGTTGGGAAATAAGATGACCGAGGCGATGAAAGTAGTTGATGCAGCGAAAGCATCGAAAATGTCCACTTTCATGATGGCTTATATTGCTTTTGGGGATGGAAATATGGATCAGATTAAAAAATGGATCGATGCCGGTGCTATCGGCAAACTCAAGGGCATTCATAATTGGAGTAACCGTCCCGTATGGCCCCAGTATCCGGTTATTCCTACCGATAAACCGCCTATCCCTGACGGATTTAACTGGGATCTTTGGTTAGGGCCGGCTGAAATGCGCGACTACCATCCATACTATACCCATGCTACCTTCCGTGGGTGGTACGAGTTTGGGGCGGGCGCACTTGCCGATATGGGGTATTATAGCTTGTTGCCAGTTTTTGATGCCTTAAAATTAGATTCGGCAACTACAGTGAGCACCCGTTTTTCACGAGTGATCGGATTAAGGAACAATGTTCCATCGGCGATCATCAACGACTATTCGTATCCGATGGCGGCAGCTTACAATTTCGAAATACCATACAAAGACAAATCAGGCAAGATTTTTTTACAATGGCATGATGGCGGATTTAAACCTGAAACGCCCGAAGGGTATGCCAGCGACGATCTCCCTATTGAAGGCATGATGTTTGTTGGCGATAAAGGGGCTATTGTTGCAGGATTCGGCGCTCAGAACCCGGTAATCGTAGGTGAACAGGCATCGAAATATGCAAATGTAAAAGGTTCTCCCTTAGCGGACAACCCCCGTAGTAAGTTGCCGAATGGTAACGAACGGTGGTTGCAGACATGGATTGACGATTGCAGGGGAAAAGGAAAAGGGTTTGGCTCTTTCGAGAATGCCAAGGAAGTAAATGAGACCTTCAATTTGGGATCCGTTTCGTTGATGTGCAGGGGTAAAAAGTTGTTATACGACCCCGCGACACGAACTGTCACCAATGATGCGGAAGCAAACAAACTCCTTACCCGAATGATACGTAAAGGATGGGAAATGTAAAAATTAAAAAAAGTATTGTGTTAATAAAAAGTTTTTGTATATCTTTGCGACAATTTTTAAAACTTAAAAGATATGAAGTATAATGTTGGAGATAAAGTAAAGTATGACAGCGGTGACTGGTGGTTTTATGGAACCGTAACAGCAGTAATTGAAAATTCGATATGCCCATGTTATCGCTTGAACGTGGAACGGATGGTGAAAAAGAATTGTAAATTTTCAATCACTCAGTTCGAGTTCGAATTAGAGGCTGACAATGAAGCTGATAGCGACAGCTTCAAACGCAAATGGGAAAATTCGGAAATGGAATATTTACAAAAATTTTATGACGCTCAGAGTAGTGAAGATCTGCCAATGGTGATAAAACCCGTCCCAGCTACGACTCTGGAGCTTGCTCCGGAACAAGCTTTGGAGCCGCAACCCGAAAAAAAACAGCGAAAGAAACGGGAGCCTAAACCTAAGCTGGAATCGACAGAAGCTCAACAAATTCAACAAACGCAAAAGAAAGAGAAGCCAAGACGAAGAAAAAGCAAAGCATGGGATAGAAATCTTGAGCTGTATCGGAATGGAGAGAAAAGCAACCTTATATACACTTGGATAGCCCAAAATAGAAGGTTGTATAAGGCCGGAAAACTGAATGAAGAACTATTTGAAAAATTAATGGAGGTAAATTTCCCTTTCGAGCCAACTAAAAAAAAAAGCAGTAGTTGGGATAAACAATTAGAACAATGGAAAAAAGGAGAAAGGAGGTCGTTACAGCAATGGAGGCAATTGAGTGTAAAACAATACATTGATGGTAAGTTGTCGAAAGATAAAATTGAAAAATTAAAAGGAATCGGAGTTTTAAAATAGTTTTTATAATACTTAAAAATCAAATCTAATGCTTATCCCCATGAATTATTTCCGCGTATTATTCGTGGCAATATTATTTCTATTGCCGGTCTTTGCTCAGGCACAGATAAAACATTTAACGGATGTCAAGGACATGCCTCCGCATCCGCGTATCCTCCTGTTACAGGGGGAAGAACAACTAATCAAAGCGAATATTGATGCCGATCCGGCTTGGTCTACAATGCATCAGGTCATTATCAACGAATGTGATCGAATCATTACTATGCCCGAAGTGACGCGTAGAATGGAAGGACGTCGTTTACTGAACGTTGCGAATGATGCATTGCGGCGCATATTCTATCTTTCGTATGCCTACCGGATGAGCGGTCAGGACAAGTATTTTCAGAAAGCGGAAAAGGAGATGCTGGCTATTTCGGCGTTCAGCGATTGGAACCCATCGCATTTTTTAGATGTGGCAGAGATGACGATGGCAATGGCTATCGGATATGACTGGCTGTTTGCGAAGCT
>JAIRJR010000157.1 GCA_031260575.1 Tannerella sp. | reverse complement strand
TAATAAAAATAGTTCGTCCCATTGCCGGGCTGCTGAGAAATCAGGCTCTGATAGGCCTGATTGGCATTGCCGAACTGTTCGCTCTCGGTGTAAAGGATCGCATCCTGCAAAGTCTGGCCCGAAAGCGTAAATCCTAACGGACTCAAAGCAAGTATACATAAAGTGACCAATGATGCTTTTATTCTCATAATTGCTTAATAGTTTATTAATTGTTATTGTATTGTTTATTGTTTGAATTGAACGATCCGAACGGGTAATGCAGCAGGGACCATTCCCGACTGTAAAATAATGGTTTGTCCCTTTTCGCCTGCAATGAAAGCCGACAGACCGTGCCCAAGTCCGCTATACGTCTGACGATCTATAATATAAACATCTCTTGTGAATGGATAACTACGGTCGTGTATATAATAGGGGTATGGTTGATAAAATGGTTCGCCGGGTTTATTACTGCCTTCAAACCCGGATATTCCGGCTGTCTGCACACGGGTTAAGAAATTGTGCGAAATTGAATCTGCCGGGTCGCTGATCCAGTTAACGCTTACAATACCAATGGCATGTATATTGTTTTCCACATAATTGATAACATCCTGATTAGATATTGCCGTATTGAAAGTAGCCGGAAAATCTTGCAGATTAAATTTGTCTTTAAAATAATTGATATTTGAGGATCCGTTTTTGTCAAATATGATCCGTAGATTGCCTAAACCAAGTTTTGGGTCGATCTGATTCCATGAAGTGATTTTGCCTGAAAAGATGTCGCGTATCTGGTCATAATAAAAATTTTTGTGTTTGTTTTGTTTGTTCAATACAAATGCCACTGCGTCAACCGCAATATGTGTGGAGCGTGCATTATAAGTCTGATCTCTCAGATTCTGCAATTGTTCGGGAGTCAGGTCCCTCCCCACCACCATTACCTCAATAGAATCCTGCAGGAACAGATTAATTATGTTGGCTTCGGCATCAACCAATGTATCCACTTTTGCGTTTTTATAAAAATAGTGAAACATATCCAATTGAGCCGCCATCATTAAAAGATAGGAATCGTCGACGCCAATTCTGATTTCTCCGGATGTGGGTGAGTCATATTGTTGTCTGTTACCGCCCGTACAAGACAGAATCATGGTCGAAAAAACCATCCCGATTAGTAGGGAATAAACATGAAATCGTCTCATGATATTAATCTTTATTTATTGAACCGAATAATCAAACAATCACTTTACATTCTTTTCTATTGCCTTTGGCAAGCCCCTTATAACGCGATACAGTCCATATAGAATTAGGAAAACGGACAATACCACTTTTACTTCTTTTGGTAAGCCCTGATTAATTTGGTGGCCAAACAAAAAAACACATATCCCAAATATAATGAATACTATACCCAAGAAAACCGACCGATATTTTGCATATTTATACATTGCAAGTTGTTACAATTAAGGACACAAATGTACTGCTTTTTTACTAATAATGCTTTTTCCGTCATGTTTTTAACATTATTTAATGAAATATGCTCCGGATGGGATGATTTTTTTCGACCGGTTTTTGTACGAATGATGAAGAAAATCGGATATAAGGATGATGTTTCGCTCAAGAAGGAAAGACATCCTGTTAATTATGTAAATATCTGCGAAAAAATACCGATGGTTGATGAATGTTTAAATATTTGAAAAGTAGTTGATTATGAATAATCAACTAAAAATTCAATAATTATTAACGAAAGTTTCCGTCTTTTTTAATGATATTTAACGTTGTTTTACTTGACAAATGTTTTTGAATGTATTACCTTTGTACCGTGGTTTTTTCATAATAGTATTAGATTTAAGGTTAACAAAGTTGATTAGGGGTTGTCGTGAGACAGCCTTTAATTTTTTATGATACTCCTAAACAATTAATTATATTGACATTACCTATCGAGTGGAGGGATTTACGGGGCTAACTTATAGACTCCGCCCGGAAGTGTTTGGATATGACCTTCCAATTCGAGTTCGAAAAGCATGGGTGAAAGATGGTGGATGGGAAGGTTCATCAAAGTAGCCAGTTCGTTAATGTGAAATTCGCCCTTTTCGGCAAGGAGCGATAAGATGGGGTGGTCGGGTTGGTTTTCGAATTGAAGTTGCTGTTGTTGTGGTACTTTTATCTTCACATCCCAACTAAGTGCGGTAAACAAATCTTTTGCGGAAGTGATAAGTCCTGCTTTATTCGTTTGAATCAAACGGTTACATCCTTTTGAATAATTGTCGGAGGTTCTGCCCGGAAAAGCAAATACATCGCGACCATACGAAAATGCAATATCTGTCGTCACCAAAGCGCCTCCCTTTTCGGCCGATTCGACGACTATGGTCGCATCAGCCACACCGGCAATCAAACGATTCCGTCGTAAAAAATTCTCACGGTCGGGATTGGTTTCGCTTAAAAAATCAGTTAGAACGCCGCCGTTTTTAATCATTTCGGCTGCAGTATTCCGGTGCAAAGCCGGATAGATCCGGTCTAATCCGTGAGCCAATACGGCAACGGTCGGCAACCCGTATTTTAGTGCGCTCCGGTGGGCGCAAATATCAATGCCATAAGCAAGTCCACTGACTATCAAGACGTCAGGAGCCATTTCCGACAAGTCTTTGATCAATAGATCACACATATTTCGTCCGTATTCGGTGGCATTGCGCGTCCCAACGATACTTATGATGCGCTGCGCATGCAGGTCGGCATTGCCTCTGTAAAAAAATACGACAGGGGCGTCCTGACATTCGCGTAAGCGAACCGGATAATTTTCATCCACAATAGAATAGAGGGCGATTTTATTTTTTTCGACAAACAACATTTCCTTTTCCGCACGTTTGTGTGTTGTCGATTCCGATTTCCGGATGTTCGTTGCAATATATTCGCCTATTCCCGGAACTTTTTCCAAAACATGTTTTTTTGCTTTAAAAACAGCTTGGGCGCTCCCGAAATACTCGATTAAATGACGGGCTGAAACACTTCCAACCCCTTTAATCAATGTAAGCGCGATCAGATATACATGTTCATCATTCATTTTTTATCATATGGGAAATATGTGTATTTCGTTTAATTGATGGCAAAAATAAAGGAAATAATTCTTTAATCCAAGCGTATGGAATAAAAAATACACTATCTTTGCTACAAACAAATAAACAAAAAAATCGATTATTGATTATTTGCATCTTTGAAACAAGGGTATATGACAAAAATTAAACAAATGGAATTCAGGCTTATAGCGTATTTTGTCGGTTTATGGTTTTTACAGGCGAATGTTTTTGCGCAGATCAGTGAAGGAGGCGTTCCTCCGAGTTTTCAATTTCAAACGACGCGATTAAACCGTACCGCCACCGTTCAAATACCTTTCGCCTTTAACCTAAGCGAATTGAGATTGGCTGATGAACAGAAGGTCGCGCAAGGAGCACCTTTATTAGCATGTGCGAGGTTGATAGATGTTGATTTGAACCCCTCAAATTCAGGAACATGGAATATGCTTCCCGGCGGAATACCCTTGTGGCAACTGAATATGCAAGCGAAAGGCGCCATTGCCCTGATGGTCTATTATTCGGATTTCTTTATCCCTGCGGGGGGTGAACTTTTTATTTACAATGCCGAAAAAACGCAAATACTGGGAGCATATACCCGGATCACGAATCCTGCCGGAGGCCGTTTTGCGACAGAATTTATTGCCGGAGATGACATCACCCTCGAATATGTGGCAGCCCCAAGCGGAGAAATGCCTCGAATCGAAATTGAAGCCATCGGATACGGATACAATCATCTGACCATACAAAACGGATCGGTTTCTTTACGCCGTCCATCCGGCTCATGCGAAGTCAATATCAATTGTGAAGAAGGCGATGCTTGGCAAAATCAAAAGAAGGGCGTATGTTCTATCACCCAACGAATTGGAAATATAACATATCTCTGTTCCGGTTCTTTGGTGAACAACACGGCTCGCGACCTGAAGCCGTATATTCTAACGGCTTATCACTGTGCATGCGACAACAACTATAAAGAAGCTACAGCGGATGAAATGAATCAATGGATTTTTTATTTTCACAAAGAATTAACGACTTGCGATAATCAATCTTCGCCTATGGCTTCGAAAACCATTACCGGATGCAAAAAAATTGCAGCCACCACCGTAAATAAAGAATCGGACGGCTTACTTTTATTGGCGAACACATCGATCCCGGCTTCTTATAATGTTTATTACAACGGATGGGACAGGCGAAACAACCCTGCCAAATCGGGCGTGACCATTCATCATCCGCAAGGCGACTATAAAAAAATATCCACCTTTCATTCGCAGGCTATTCATTATACATTTAATGACGGAACCAATATCGGCGATACCCATGCGCACTGGAATGTGGTTTTTGATGAAACGGTGAACGGACACGGTGTGACGGACGACGGCTCTTCGGGGTGTCCTTTGTTTAATGGGGAAAAATTGATTGTCGGCACATTAACGGGGGGGAACTCAACGTGTAGTTATGCGAATGGGATCAATCTGTATGGGAAATTGAATTATCATTGGGATAAATATAAAAGCCACGATTCGACCCGGATGGATGTCTGGCTCGACCCGATTCGTTCGGGCGTCGAGATTCTGTCGGGTAGTTTTCATCAGGTTCAATTACCTTCGCCTACAAACCTGAAAGCCGTTTATCAAAATCAAACCGTGTTGTTGACATGGTCGGCGCCTTCCTCCATGAAGCCTCAGAAATATTATGTATACAATAATAATACCAAAATAGGTGAAACCGCGTCGTTGTCGTATACGGATATTTCGCCTCAATTCGGGACGCGGACATACAGTGTATCAGCGGTGTATGAAACCGGGAACGAGTCGGATTTTGCCAATGTATCAATTTCAATCATGGAATACAATGCCCCTGTGAATGTGTCCGTGGCTTATACTTCTTCTCAACAACAAGTTGCTGTTCAATGGGATCCTCCTGTTTACGAACAAACTGTTTATTGGGGAGAAAGCAATGCCCTGTATCAGATTACGCTCAACAAAACCATCCCGTTTTATTTCGGACAAATGTGGAATGCGAATGATCTCAAGCCTTTTCATAAGAAAACAATCACTGCCGTCAAATTTATTCCCATCCGCAATAATACGTATGAAATATGGATTATGCAGGGAAACCGGACATACAGGCAAGCATTACCCCGGCTCACCACAGGAGAAATCAATGTAATTCAGTTAGACACAGCGTATGTAATTGACAGTGAAAAGGATTTAATTGTTGCGTTTTATGTGGCCAAGCATTCGGCTTCGTCCAATGAGTATCCGGCAGTATGCGACGGCGGGCCTGCCGTTCAAGGCAAAGGAAACATCTATTCTTTTGACGGTCAGAGTTGGTCGAATTTGTCCGACGACCTCCAAAATTCGGACGAATTTGATTATAACTTCTTTATAGCTGCCGTAGTCAGTTCGATTGAAAAAGATATTCCTGTGCCACAAACCAATCGTTCGAGCAGGAGTAACCCCTCTTTTACCAAATTAAACACAGCCGAACTGAGGAAAGCTACCTTGCCGGTATCGGGAACAATCACCCTGCGAAGCATACGCCCTGCCGCTTTTCCCGAAGCCACCGGTTATCGTATTTATCGCAATAACATACGAATTGCATCTGTGTCACCCGTGCCAAGGCGATATTTGGATGATAAGCCGGTAACGGCAACATCCTACCAGGTGGCAGCGCTGTATCAGACGGATGAAGGCAAGCGGAGTGACCCTGTAACGATTCTTCCGGTAGACAACGTCAAGATCGAACCAACGGCAATCAGCCTTTATCCGGTTGTTTTTTCAAACCATGTAGAACTTTCCGGATATGAACAAGTCAGTAGAATTGAAGTATATCATGTAACCGGCCGGTTATCACTTCAGATTGATCAACCTGACAGGATCGTCCGTACCGAATTGCTATCGCCGGGGGTTTATTTCTTCAGGTTCCATACCGGAAATAATCAATATCAGGTTTTGAAAGGCGTGAAGAAAAGGTAGTCGGGACTGTTTACCGCCTGATACTACGTGTGGTGCCCGATGAACTCGAGCCTGATGATGAAGCTGATACGGCTTTTGGCTGTGCAGGCGCTTTTTCTTTCTTGACTGCCGTGGCTTTTGCAGTTCTTCCGGAGGTTTTTTTGTTTGAGGCGTTTGTCAGCGCGGCGGAATCAGGCTGGAACCATAACGCTTTTTCGAAAGCTGCCAACTCACCTTCGATACGTTGCTGTTCGGCAGCGATTTCCTCATCCGTCTCGAAGAGTTTGACTAACGGCATATTCATCAGGTTTTCTGTCTGAATGATTGCTCCGTCGTACATCCGGCGGCGAAAAAAGTCATCCATCGTATATGTTTTTGCGTTATTGAGGCTGGAAGTCATAATGTAATTGCTTTTGATATAAGGGCTTATATCTTCATATTTAACCCAGAACATCCCGCTTGACAATTGTTCTCCGGTTTCCATGATTAAGTCGGCGATTGGACATATTGCTAACGTCTTCACATCAAACAGCGAATTATTCTGATCGAAATACCAGGCTTCTTTCACATACAATTTAGTGACTTCGCGCGATGGGATATCACTCGCATTGATCACAAAGCGTGCCGGCCGGCCGGCGGCGGCAGGGAGAAATTCGAAATAGACATTGAATTTTTCAAGAAATTCACGGAAAGTCATGATATTCTCATCGTCAAAAGATTCATAATCTGCCAGATACTTATATATATTGACTTTACTTTCGCTCATCAGTTGAAAAATGGAGGTGAAAAGATTTTTCATCCCATTCATCTCCTGCACGGGATAATACAAGGGCGCATTTTTTTCTTTCGTCAAATCAAGTTCGCGAATAATATTCCGTATCCAGCGGGCATTACCAATCTCTTGTGTGAGTTGTTCATTCATGATTTGTGCACGTACGGTCAACTCGGTAAGATTTTTCTCATCTTGTTGTTGCGTCGCACGATCGCTTGCGCGAGATACGGCAGGTCGCGTAGTTTGCGCCTGTACAACAATTGCCAGCGCAATCAGTAAAAAAGCCAAATTCAAACGTTTCATATATGTATTCTATTATCTTTCATAAATATATCCATTTTCTTGCGATAATCCAATCTTTTATAAACAACCGTTTAGTTAGTCACCACCACCTCCATTGAATACCGGATAGATCCCGGATTGCCTGCCGGATCAACCACTTTCACATCCGAGATGTAAAAACGTGTTCCCGTCGGCATATTTCGAATCAGGTCTTTTTGGGTTGCGGTATATTCGCCACTATTCGATATCTCAGGGATGGAAATGCCTCGGTTATCAAATCGCCGGATCGTGAAACCGGAAACCGGATAATTGATATTCAACAACCCGTCATCGATGGCAGCTCCAACACCCGATGACTCAATCAGGCTTCGTTTGGAAATCGTGCCTCCTTTAAAAATGCGTGTCCGTCCGTCGGCGTCTCTGTATGCAATAAAAGGGAGGGGATCGGGCAATGAGCGGACCGTAAACGGCTTACTTTCCGTAACCGTTCGTCCGTTCACATTCGCGCTTAGCATCACATCCACCGTTCCCGAAGATACATTCAGATTGCTGACTGTCCAGATATTACCTTCTTTCTGTCTGATGTTGCCCGTACCTTTCAAACTTGCCGTTACGGCGCCGCTGGGTACGCCAGCCATCCCGATCTCAATATCATTCTCAATACTTTCATAAAGGAATTTCATCAAAACAGGAGCTATGGTTGCGGATGTCTCGGAAACAGAATATTGGGTATTGTAGAAATAAGTTTCGCCGTCGGCTACCACTTTGCCTGAAAGTGTCCGGTCGCCCACACCGCTCGTACCCACAGAAAACATGTTACTACTCAGCAACGTTTCTCCCAGATAATACTCGGGTTGTTTGGTTGAGTCGACTGCCGCCAGCACAATTTGCCCTTCGAAAGGCATGCCACTCGTAACGATCTGACTTTTCGGTATGACAAAAGCTTGGATCAGGTTTACGCGATAATCGCCCACATCGACATTGGTCAACAGTGTCGTCAGCGTTTCACCTTCCACAAAGCGGATGTCACTCTGTATTTTGGATAGTAAAGTGATTGCAGCGGCTACCGGCATGTTTTCAAACAACGCGGTTTCCCAATTGTTCGCTATCATTCCGCCTTTTTGGGGTGCTTCCGTACTTAATACAATATCGAACATGGCTTTTTTGCCGGTGTCGCCGATGATGTCGGACATACCGGTGCGGTATGTATCGATATGATCTCTTAGTTTTTTCCCTTCGCCGACCACGGGAGCAAGCATCACACGCGAAGCTGCCTCCAAATTGTCTTTTTGTATGATGTTAGCTACATCGGCTTTTTTGCCATCGGCTTCCTGCACGATTCGAAGTTTAAGTTCATCGATATAATTATATAATTCATCCGACTGTCCTTTTACCATCAACCCTTTTTCGTACCATTCTCCTACCTTGGCTTCATTCTCTTGATAAGCCCGGTTGAGATTCGCATTGATCTCCTCATTCCGGCGGGTAGCGTTTCGAGTTGAAGTACGCAGACTGTTTTCTACCAATTCGAATCCATCCAACACCTCCGACGAGACATTAAGCGCCAACATAGCAATGAAAACCAGATACATCAGATTGATCATCTTCTGACGCGGCGAATTGGGATTGTTTGCTATTCCTGCCATATATCAATAATTGAATAACTGAGTAACTGAATAATTGATTTCCATTGACTGTTTACTACTAATCATTGATTATTCATTAACGGAATCCTTGATAAGGAGGTTGGGGATAACCGGGTTGTGGAGGCGGCGGATACCCTCCTCCCTGTACATTGATGGTCATTGCCTGTAACATACGGCTGTAAACCTGATTCAATTGTGCAAGCAATTGCGCCATGCGTTCGTTTTCATTGCGGAAGGTCGCACTGTCGACAATCGAACTGTCATACAAATCGCGGATGCGATTCAATCCGGCATTGATGTGATGGATGGTATCCATCTGTGCACGGATTCCCGTCAGTTGCGTTTCGTAGAAAAGATTCAAACCCGACAGGTTGTCATTTAGTTTGGACATATTCTCCACATAGCTTGCCGGCATTTGATCTCCACCGTCTTCTGCTTTCCCGGAAATGACTTTGCATGAGTTGATGATCGAATCGGATACCTCGCCGAGCGAGCCGGTTATTTCACTGAATTTCTCAAGGTTGCCCGAAACGGCCGAAATTTGGTCGATATAAGATTGCGTCACCTCCGACAGATCCGCCATCTTCGATATCTGTTCGGCTGCACTATTCAGTTTTTTAATACTTTCCGACAATGCTCCGGCATCCTTTTCCGACAGGTCAATACCCATCGCAGCCATGCCTATGTTTACCCGCTCTTGCGCAGTGGGAGGTTGTGATGCCGGAAAGGCGCCTCCAGCCTGATTGCCTATTGCAATCATTCCGCCTGGAGAAGTTCCCGCGACAAGTCCGCCTTGTCCGATCCCTGCCTCAAAACCACTTTGACCGGAGCCGGGACTCATTCCACTTATATCACCAATGATAATGGATCCGCCTCCTAATCCGCCACTTACAGGTTCTCTTTCGATATGGGCGCCCCCCCCGCTTGAAAAATCGGGACGATCCAGCGGGTTTTTTGATTTCAATACCGGAAATACATCTTCCCAATGATAGTCGCTCATCGGACGTTCGAATCCGGACAAAAAGAATACACAAGCTTCAAAAGTCATCGCAATTAATAAGATATGATTTGCATAAGGCACGTGTATGATTTTACAAAGTGCACCGACAATAACTACGGCTGCACCCCAACTATAACACCGTGTAAGCCATCTCCTTCCTTTTTCGCTTGAAAGGAGCATCTCAATCTTGTTTTTATATCTTTCATATTTTCCCATATCGATATTTCACTTAATGTTTATTTTTAAAGAATCATATTTAATCGTTCGAATCATACGAAAATCGCAGGTGTTTTATTTTTTACCTTTCACATTCGAAAAGCCAACCTGTGTACGCACACAACGAAAGCCGATATACGAACGTGTTTCGTTTTGATATTCAAAGGTGCGCATATCCGATCGGATAAATTGCGCTACATCTTTCCAGGAGCCTCCGCGAACGGTTTTCTTTTTCATGGCATACGGATCTTCTTTGGCAGCATTGTAATGCAGGTCGGGATTGAGGTCGCTTGACTGGTTTTGTCCCGATTCGGTATAAACCGATGAAGTCCACTCTGCCACATTGCCTGCCATGTCGTACAACCCGAATTGATTGGGCGGAAATGAAGCTACGCGTGAAGTAATCAGATGTCCGTCTTCGGTATAGTTTCCGTCGCCCGGTTTGAAATTGGCCATAAAACAGAGTCTGTCGTCCGTTATGTCGGCTGCCCACGGGAATTTATTTTCACTATTTCCTTCACGTGCTGCATATTCCCACTCTCCTTCGGTGGGCAGGCGAAAAGGTTCAATAACCATTCCAGGCGGAAAGTTTGAAGATTTTTTGTAATACTCCGTCCGCCATAAGCAAAACGCCGTTGCTTGCTCCCACGATACGCCGACAACGGGATAGTCGTCGTATCCCGGATGTTCAAAATACAATCGGAGGTAAGGTTCGTTGTACGCGTTTTTGAAGTCATTGATCCAGCTTGATTCGTCAGGATATATATTAATAATGTATGTATTCAGGAAGTCCCATTCCGAACTGAGGGGGCGGGTGATTGTCTCGTTGACAATACGCCCCTCACTATCAAAGTAAGCCGTATCTTTCGAAATCATCACAATGGCGTTCGGGTCTATTGTAATATCCGTATTCCGTTCTCTGGCGTACGGGTCTAAGTTGTTCCGGCGCAAAGCCTCCGCTGTAAAGTCAAATCGTTCATACCGATACACCATTTGGCGTTTGTCTAAACTGTTTTCACCTGTGACAGGGTGGATATAATTCACACTTTCGATCGCGCGTAATTCATCTTCGTTAGCCCTTTTCCAGGGTATGGGCCGGTTCCAATCCAAATGCGGAGGGACGGGGTCGCCATACCGGTCTTCGGTAATTTTAAAAAGGTCGTTCCCGCCGTAAGCCGGATCAGCAAGACGCTCACGGATAATCGAATCTCTCACCCAAAATACAAATTGACGGTATTTGGCATTGGTGATCTCGGTCGCATCTATCCAGAAAGATTCGAATGACACGCCTTTGGTATCGGAATTAAAGCCCCAAAGGCTGTCCCGGTCTGCAGGCCCCATTTCGAACGAACCTCTTTTGACCAACACCATTCCGAAAGGCGCCGGCTCGTTGATGGCAGCCGACCTGACACCTACCAATTCACCACCATCCCCGGAAAAAAGATTTCCGCAAGACGTTAATATGCCGGTTACAACAAGTATGAATGCTATTTGTTTCATCTTTGACATTTTCTGCTATTTATTTTGTGTCTTTTTATAAGATTCGTATACTTTTATGTTTATTCCTTTTGCCTTTCGGCTTTTCCAATTCAACCTTGTACGAGAGCATCAGTTCATGGCTTCCAATTTTTGAAATGACCGAAGTCGGGAAATCGTAAGCATATCCCAACCGGAAGCGTTTGATCTCTGCTCCCAAATAAAGGATAACCGCATTCACGCCGGCCATATCATTGATTCGTACTCCCAACCCTCCATTATACATTTTATTATAAACCATTCTTACCGTTAAGTCGCCTGTAGCCATTTGTAAGTTTGTCAGAACAAAAAGCGAAGGCTGGAACTCAAATAACGGATTCCTTGTCAGAATATTGTATCCGGCAATTAAATTATATACCCGCTCTACCTTCATTTCCATGTTTTCATCTAAATTGATCTTAGGCGCCATAACATGGGTGGAGGCGATACCGGCATATATTTTATCCGTTGAATAAGATATTCCGAAAGCGATGTCTAACGTCCTCCCTGTTGCAGTAGTATGTGCGATAATATCGTCATTTCCTTCGCTTTCATCTAAAATCAACGAATCGCCCCTGAATGTTTCACTGATCAAACCCGGTTGCAAGCCGATGCTCAATAACCCTTTTCCGATCTTTTTCTTAAAGGCGATCTGTGCTCCAAAATTTGTTCTTTGATATAAACTACCGGCTTTGTCGTAGGAAGCGACAACCCCTATTCCAAATTGCTTGTTGCTGAAAGTATAAGGCATATCGGCAGCAACAAAAGCGGAAACAGGGGCGTTGTTGATCGCGCCATACCATTGCAAACGGTTTTGAACCAATACGTTCATATCGCCCGACTTCCCTGCGTATGCCGGATTGTAATAACCCATTGCAGTAAAATATTGGCTGAACCCAACCTCTTGCTGCGACCAGATGAACAAGCAAAAATTACATCCAATGATAATAAACCAAAATCGTTTCATATCCAGTTTACTGAGACAAAGCTCACGGATATGTATAACTCTAAAATTGGCAATAAATTGTGTGTGTGGCTAAAATTTTAAAATGTTTGAATCAAAAAACGTTTTATCGAAGTATGATTCCGATAAACCTGCATTCAATAGAATTCAATTAGGCATTGTCAACAGTCGATAGAAATGCTAATATTCTTCTTCATTAAAGAAAAAATCTTCTTTACTC
This sequence comes from Tannerella sp., assembly GCA_031260575.1. Classification (GTDB taxonomy): domain Bacteria; phylum Bacteroidota; class Bacteroidia; order Bacteroidales; family Tannerellaceae; genus Tannerella. The sequence continues at coordinate 4,202 of JAIRJR010000157.1, read as the reverse complement.
GGATAATCAGGCCAAATATCTTCCATACATTCGTATATTTCGCCTTCATCTTCCATTTCTTGTAAATTTTCAATTACTTCCAACGGAGAACCGGAGCGTTGGGCATAGTCAATCAATTCATCTTTTGTGGCAGGCCAGGGAGCATCTTCCAACTTGGAGGCCAATTCTAATGTCCAATACATAACCTAAAAATTATAAAAAAGTTTACGATAAAACTACCTTCTATCTCTGAAAACCGGTTAACATTTGACGGATCAAAAACAACCGGGTGGTGCAATTTTCCGCAAAAGTAAAGTTTTATTTTTTACTTGCAAATATTATTCCAAATAATTTCATCACTATTTTGATGAAAATTCTCAAGCCTTGCGATAACAAACAATAAGTCAGACAATCTATTGATAAAAACCGGTATGGTATCTTCAATTGGAAACACTTCTTTTAAGCGGAATATCTCGCGTTCGGCTCTGCGGCAAACTGTTCTACAGGTATGTGCCAATGCTGCCGAACGGCAGCCTCCCGGCAAAACAAATCCCCTAAGTTCAGGCAATTCCCCGTCAAACAAATCAATGTTTTGTTCCAATTGTTGAATGAACGCCAAAGTGATCGGGTGTGACGGTTTTTGTAACGGTTGGTCCCCATCCGAAGACAGGTAAGAGCCGATGGAAAATAATCGACATTGAACGATTTGCATCAATTCAAAGATTCTCCGGTCGCAAACTTCAGTAAGTAACAAACCGATCAACGAATTCAATTCATCGACCGTACCACAGGCTTCCATCCTTACGTGTGTTTTGGGCACTCGCAGGCCTCCGGCCAACGAAGTCATCCCTTGATCTCCCCGTCCGGAATAAACAGATGATCGTTTCATAACGCTAAGACACTTTTCAAATAAGATTCCACATAATCGAACGGCGGTTCTTTCATAATGACCATATAATCCCGGTTTAAAAGGAATAGGGTGGGAATGGATCGCAGTATATAGGTTCCATCTCTTCCGATTTCATCATTATGATCGTATCCATTGATCCATGAAGCCGGAATTTGTGGTGAAGATTTTTTCCATCCCTCCATATTCGATCCGGGGTAGATGGCCAGGATAGCTAATTTTTTCTGTTTTTGCAGGGAAAGGACGATTTCGGATTTTTCAATGGACCGTTTAAGTATGGAACAGTCTTCGCAGTCGAAATCATAAAAAACCACCAAGATATAGTCTGACTTTATATTTGTCAAAGCGTTTTTTACGCCTGTGACACTTGTGAAATGGATATTGGAGGCTTGTGTGCCCGGACGGTTTTTATTCAATAAGGGAAGTATGGTTTTTACGCGTGCTTTTCGAGGATCATCCAAACTGTTGGATGTGATCATGTGTTCTAAAACGGGGATATAAAATTCATCATTGCGTAACATGGATTTAGGATTGGCCAAATGATATTCCATCCGCGAATAAAAAAAAGCATACATCGCCTGATTTTGATCCGCCCGATCCAACAATTGCTGAATACCCTTACAAATCACAGGATACGGTGCATATCGTAGAATGGACAGATAATTGATTAATGCTTGTTCGGTAACCTTTTCAGCGCTTCCGACCCAAGTCGTGTCTTTGAAATCGAATTGATCCCAAAAGTGAAGGGTTAAAAATTCAGCCTGCGCTTGTTGTGTTGAATAGAGAACAGGGACGGCGACTGCCGGAAAAGTTCGTCTCTCGGATACTTTGGACCGGTCGGCACACCCGAAAATGACAAGGGACAGACCTACTAAAACTCCTGTACGACCGAGCGTTGCGATCCGCCGTAAAAAGATCAAAACACCTGTTTGATCCGTTTGTAAATGATGATTACTCATTTTTGTTCTTCAATTACGCTGTGATTCATTGATTGCGCATTTTCATCAATTCTCTTAAATTATGTTCTGCTTCAACGACTCCTCCGGCTTGCGCTTTCCGCAGATAGTCTTCGGCCGCTAAATAATTCCCTTGATAAATGCTGAGTACGCCCATACTGTTGGCGTAAGCAGGTGAATTTTTATTTTGAACCTTCTTCAAATATTCGTCTGCTAATCTGGGATTTCCTTCCGATAATGCAGCCGCCGCCGCGTTGATATTGGCTACATCACTACCCGGAAAATATTGCCCGGCTGTGATTAATGCCTGGTTAAATTCATGGCTACCTGCCGAATAGGTATGGGCTACTTGATACATTTCGTTCTGACTGAGCAATTTTGCTTTTACCTGCATCTTTTCTTTTCCTTCGGAGACGGTAAAGCTCCGTGCTGTATAGTTGATTTGGCAATCGACGCGGCGTAATTTGGGATATAAGTCACGGAACAATTGGCGATAAGGCTCACCACCACCAAGATTCCTGATTCTTTGTTCACGAATGTCAAGATCTTGAACCGTTTGGATCAAGGAGAGTATTTCTTCACGATAGTCAACCGAATAATTATCCAGCAAGTTTTTCAGGCCTTCCCAGTCTTCGCCGCCAACACCTGTAATAAATGTGCTTGGAGGAATCGTGGTTAATCTCCGTATAAAATATTCACGCATCGCATTTGCACGTTGGGAAGAAAGGTTGAAATTGGTTTGTGCCGAACCTTCGGGCGAAGCATAACCTCGCATCTCAATGTTGCTCACTTGAATGTCCGGATCCGACAGAAGCATGGATATCAATTGGTTGATCTTGTCTAATTCATTTTGATTATTTCGAAAAGTTGGATTGATCGTACTTCCGCCTTGTGGAAATTCGAGAAAAGCAGTACCTATTTCGAAGCGATTTTTCTCGGATTCCTGATCGGGAACAAGGTAATTAAACCGATAACGGCTATTTACGGCAGTTGAGCCGGGTACGTCAAAATTCAGATTCCGCTGAGTTAACAATATCTGTTGATTACAACAACCGGTCGTTTCTTCGCGTAGACTAAGGGTTACGTTTTGCATCTCTGCTTTATGGGAAATGGAGACCCTGTATGGAATGATCTTCTTTATGTCGAATTTTTCGGTTGCGTAGACCGCCGAGTTTATCTTCTCGTTTGGATAAGCAGGCATTTCCGGCGTCCGTCCGCTTAATGCTTCCGCTCTGCGATCGGCTTTAAACCGGGTGTTTCCCTTAATAATCAATTGAGGTAGCGCATATTGTTCATTGCCACTTACAATAATGGGTGTATACGTTATGCTTTCCGAAGTGCCGATTCGGAGATCATACAGGTCAAACAATATCTCCACTTCCAACAATTCGCCGTTTTGTTTTATAATTTTCGGAATAGCCCGGATTTGACCGGGTAGTTGAGCCTGTGTTACAAAACAACCGGCGCACCAAAATGTCATCAAAAAACATAGTATCTTTTTCATTCTAACCTCCTTTCCCTAAATATTAATCGATTAATTGATTGATAAAGATTCAATATTAATAAAGCATGAATACAACAGAAATACCGGCTTTAGTCGGCCCGAAATAATGCATCCGGTATTTCATGCGGTCTTTTGTAGTAGGCTCTGAAGAGGCATAGTTGTTGAACTTGTTATATTTCAAGAAGGTATAACCCAACCCCAAAGAAAATTCCAAGCTGAAGCGGTCGCTCAGGATATAATGATAACCATAAGAGAGTCCCGTACCGGCCAACCATCCTTCAAAGCGATTGATCTGCAAGCCTCTTTTTCCCCATCCTTCAGGTAAAAAAGACAATCCTCCGACATTGAATTGTCCCCCCGTGGCATAGGCTCCAAAGAAATGTCCATTAAATTTTTCACATTTCCACCAACGCAATTCCGGTTGCAGTATCCAGTGTTTGAGGATGGCATCATATTGTTCGAGCAATGATCCTGAAGTATCAACTTTTCGCTGAGGGAATGCCCATGGATTGATATTTACGCTGACATCAAGAGTCAATTTGTCGGATAAAGCGTATTCAATGCCCAAATTAATTGTTGAAGTTGCATCGTATAAAAGATTACTCTTTATCCCAAAATTCTGGCTATAACCATTTTGGCAAAGCAGATATATACCAATTAATAATATCCATCTTTTCATACCTTCGATATTTTATTGCACAAAGATAGATTTTTTTTTAATATAAAAAAATTTAAGCGTTATCATTCTTTCTTATGCCATTGCGTTACTTCGTATCGAACCGTTAATAACTGAAATTCCCCCCCCCCAAGAATTCTCTTAATAACGAAGTGGCGGGTAATTCTTCCAATTGGATAT
>JAIRJR010000023.1 GCA_031260575.1 Tannerella sp. | reverse complement strand
TCCATTGTCAGTTTGCTCTGTCAAATCATCAACCGCTTCAAGACGGCGAGCCAGCACGACATCTTCCAATAAGGTACGGAAAACCGGTTCTATATCTTCGTACATAACCGACGACGAAGGATTTACGATTCCCATATCCATGCCTGCCCGTATGGCGTGATACAGGAAGACAGCGTGCATGGCTTCGCGTACAGGATCATTCCCACGAAAGGAAAACGACAAATTACTGACTCCTCCGCTCACTTTTGCGCCCGGCAAATGCTGTTTAATCCAAGAAACGGCACGTATAAAATCAATCCCGTAACTGTTATGTTCCGGCATTCCGGTAGCGATCGCCAGGACATTCGGGTCGAAAATAATATCCTGTGGAGGAAAACCGATACGCTCTGTCAACAGGTGATATGCGCGTTTACATACGTCTATTTTCCGCTCGTACGTATCAGCCTGCCCTTGTTCGTCAAAAGCCATGACGATCACGGCAGCGCCCAATTGACGGATACGACCTGCATGTGCCAAAAACAGGGCTTCGCCTTCTTTCAGGCTGATCGAATTGACAATGCTTTTACCCTGAACGCACATTAACCCCTGCTCGATAACCTCCCATTTCGACGAATCAATCATCACCGGCACGCGGGCAATATCCGGCTCGGAGGCTATCAGATTTAAAAAGGTCTTCATTTCTGCGGTTGCATCCAGCAATCCGTCATCCATATTGATGTCGATGACTTGAGCGCCGTTTTCCACTTGCTTGCGCGCAATGGCGAGCGCTCCATCATGGTTTTTTTCTTTGATTAGTCGTAAAAACTTACGCGAACCCGCCACATTGCACCGTTCGCCTATCGTGATAAAATTGTTTTCGGGTTTTACTTCGAGCCGTTCCAATCCGGATAGCCGCAATACATCCGGTTGCCTGACAGGCAGATGCGGTTTCGCTCCTTTTACAAACGACCGAAGCGAAGCAATATGCGAGGGGGTGGTTCCGCAACAACCTCCAATAATATTCACAAGACCTTCATCGACAAACTCTTTCATTTTTTCCGCAAAACTTTCCGGTGTTTCGTCATATTGGCCTAAAGCATTGGGCAAACCTGCATTTGGATAAGCGCTGATATAATAAGGTGCGGTATGGGCTAATTCCTGCAAAAAAGGTTTCATTTCCGAAGCGCCGAACGAACAGTTCAGTCCGACACATGTCAGCGGAACATGTTGTATGGATGCCAGAAAAGCGTTTAAAGTCTGTCCCGACAATGTACGCCCGCCTTTACCCGAAAGTGTCAGGGATACCATAACCGGCAATTCATACTTTTTATCACGCATCACTTGCATGGCCGCTTCCAATCCCGCTTTGAGATTTAATGTATCAAATATGGTTTCAAATAAAAGAATATCTACACCGCCTTCGATTAAAGCCTCTGCCTGTTCCTTGTAGATCCGGTACATATCCATGTAACCGACTGCACGGTAAGCAGGTTGTTGCACATCAGCGCTTATCGACGTCGTTTTATTGGTAGGCCCCAGCGAGCCTGCAACAAAAATCGTCCGTTCGGGATGGTGCGCCATGTAATCATCAGCCGTTTCGCGAGCCAGACGGGCAGCCTCTAAGTTCATTTCCTGCACAAAGGATTGCAAACCATAATCCTCCATAGATAAGGCATTGGCATTAAGGGTATTTGTCGTCAGGATGTCAGCCCCGGCTTCAAGATATTGCCGTTGAATGTTCCGGATCACATCCGGATTCGTAAGGTTTAGTAAATCGTGATTTCCTTTCAATAAAACCTGAGAATCAGCAAACCGTTCCCCCCGGTACGCATCTTCCGTCAATCCGAATTCCTGAATCATTGTCCCCATTCCGCCGTCGAGGACAAGTATCCGTTCTTTTAATAGAATTGAGAATTGGGAATTGGGAATTGAGAATGATTTAGCTTTTATGTTACTCATTGTTCGTTTGATATCGTTTTTGCTTTTTTTCGGATTGCTTCGTTCATCGTGGTGGCAATATGCCGTAAGCGGTGGTTCACTGCTATATGGTCGATAGCCAACGCTGCAAAAATACACAAAATTTCGAACTAATCAAACCGTTGCCCTCGTTTCCGCTCCCCGTCGTTTCCCAACGAGGGGGTTGTGGTTTGGGGTAAATAGCGCCGTTGAACTAATTCTGAAGTTGAAAATGTCATTGTTCAATGGTAGCACTTAGGTGAAAATACGTTTCTCTTAAAATATAATGCGAAAAAAAATGAGAGAAAGCAAAAAAAGACATCCTGCATTTGCCGATGACGGCATTTCGGGTTAAACCCCAAGAGAAGATAATGAAACCACATTTATACCGTCTTTTCGTGCGTAACTGATTCCTGTACCTGTGATGATATTCAATGATGTTGGCGCCTGAACTTTTGTTGTGTCCAAAACAGATGCAAATTTTTTAAGGTTTGCCGCTGCGTCATCAAGCGGTGTATTGCCCAACAACAAACGGCTCGGAGCAGTGTCCATCAACAACGGTACCTGCGGGTCAATATCCACTTCTAAAACACTTTTTGCTAATTGCTTTGCAGATTCCGTTTTCCCGCATGCCTTGGCGCCCCGTATCAGTACTGCGCCTGATGCTTCGAGCTTTCGCTGCAATTCCCTATCGCTTACCCTAATTATGTATGACATATTCCTGTTATTTTCAAAACTTTCGGCAAAGATATAAAATAAAATTCAGATTGAAGCATTTTTATTTTACAGATTGTATCGCTTTTACTTTACAAATTGCAGCGAATTTACTTTACATAAAGAGAAATGTGTCTTTGTCGCAAAACAGGAACGTTGAAAATCTTATGAATTTTTTCATTTCAATTATTTTATTTATTTTTGTCAGAAAAAATACAGCGCCCATATATGAAATCCATACAAACGATGAATACCATTATCAAAATTATTTTTTTTTCATTCCTTACCCTATTTGGCAGTTGCTCACATCATTCCGAAACGGAAAAACATCAAAGTAAAAGAAATAATGTACTTAATGTTCGAGATAGATTAAAGGAAATTGAAATGGAAGATGTCTTAATCGGCTCGATTGTACGAATGTGTATAATTGATGACTACTTAATAATAGCTGATCATAAATCGTTTGATAAACTTATACATTTGTTTGACAAGAATGATTATAGCTGTTTAATCAGTATTGGAGAAAGAGGTCAGGGACCTGATGATATTACTTTAATGGGTCACATAGAACCTGACGAAACAAATCGAGTGTTTTATGTCAACGATCATGGTAAAAATGTAATATTTGGCTATGCCCTGGATAGTGTTCTGACAAATCCACTTTACAAACGAGAGGTAAAAATGAAAATGAACACTGAACAATTTCCCGACAAATATTGTTATTTAAACGATACTATGTCCATAGGTATCACAATCATACCAACAAGTTATTCCACATTCAACCAGTCAGTAGCAAGATGGAATATGGAAACGGAAGAAATTATTCCAATGGTTTATACTAACCCCAAAGTACACAATAAGCGTATTCAAATTGCTGCATCTTTGAAAGATGGCGCATATGTTGAATGTTATACAAATTATGATCTTATGACAATATGTACGCTTGATGGAAAGTTGAAATATAACATATATGGCCCAAATTGGTCTGAAGAAAATGGTAATACGCAACATTTTGGGAAAGTTACTTTCTGTGATAAAAAAATAATAGCTGCTTATTCAGGAGGTAACAGGCTTACGGATGAATATTATCCTACTAAATTGCTTGTTTTCAATATGAATGGCGATTATTTAATAACGCTTGATTTTGGACATATGATTACTGATTATTGTTATGATACAGAAAAAAACCGGATCATTCTAAATCTTAATGCTGAAATTCAGTTTGCTTATCTTGATTTGGATGGAATAATAATATAACATAACTTACATATACAAACGATGAATACCATTATCAAAATTATTATTTTTTCATTCCTTACCCTATTTGGCAGTTGCTCACATCATTCCGGAATGGAAAAACATCAAAACAAACGCAATCATATAGTTAATGTACAAGAAAAGGTTAAGGAAATTGTAATCGAAGATGTACTGATCAACAGAAATGCGAGAATTTACATTTTTAATCAATATTTAATCATACAAGACAATCTTGAATATAATGATAAGTTTATTCGCATATTTGATAAAAACAACTTCAAATATATAACCGGTATCGGGAATAGAGGACCGGGACCGTACGAAATCGCCACACCGGGACTTATCGAAGGGAATGAAGATGAAAGAGTACTTTATGTAGCCGATTACGGACAATTTAAAATTTTACGCTATGAGTTGGATAGTGTACTTGCAAATCCCGATTATGTATCCAAAGAATACCGAAAAATAAATCCGGCAATAATTCCCCGCCATTATATAACCATCAATGATACATTGTCCATAGGGCATTTTTTCCGACCAACTGAAGGTTCCGACTATTCGATTGTTGCCGGGAAATATAATATGCTTACAGGAGAAATAACGTTGCTGAACGCACACGAGCATCCCCAAATCGGAATCAAGCGTTCAGGTTTTACTGCATCGTTAGAATATGGTATTTATATTGAATGTTACTGGCATAACGATCTGATGGCGATCTATGACTTGGATGGTGGTATAAAATATTATGTTTATGGAAGAAAATGGGATACAGACAGCAAGAAAGGAAGGATTCTTTTTTATGGCGATGTGAAAATTTGCAAGGATAAAATTGTGGCGCTTTATGCTGATGGAGGTGATAATTATATTTATAATCAAACCGGCGCAATAGTTGATGGAAATTTTCAAACGCAATTTATTATTTTCGATATCAATGGCGATTATATACAAACTTTGGAAACAGGACATCAAATAAGCAGATTCTGTTACGACAAAGACAATAACCGAATCATCATGGCATTTCAAAATGATGAAATACAGTTTGCGTATTTGGAATTGGACGGGATTATATAGACGGAATTATCGCATTGCAAACCAAAAAACTAATCAGGAAGTCGCTCATTCGTTCATTCTCGATTACCAATTCTCTTCATCTCTCTTTTATCATCCCGCTCGCGGATAGCGTTGCGTTTGTCGTATTCTTTTTTCCCTTTGGCAATAGCGATGACCAACTTAACCAATCCATGTGCGTTGATAAACAGGCGAACGGGGATGATGGTAAAACCGCTGTTCCTGGCAGCTACTTCAATTTTTTGTATTTCTTTCCGGTTCAACAACAACTTACGGTCGCGGCGAACCGTATGATTATTGTATGTCCCGTAAAAATATTCGGCAATATACATGTTTTTTACCCAGACTTCTTTTTGCTCTGTGATACAATAGGTATCGACCAGGCCGGCCTTGCCCGACCTGATGGATTTGATTTCCGTTCCGGTCAGAACGATACCGGCGGTAAACGTTTCAAGCAATTCGTAGTCGAATGTCGCCCGCTTATTTTTGATCGTTAGATTACTGCTTAACTTTTCCTTTCCCACTATTTATCCATTCATTAAATTCGAAAACCCGGCATCAACATACGCAATATCTGTTCGATGACTAAAGGAGTCAAAATCACAATCAAAGAAGAGATTACCGTAAATTTCAATCGATCGTCTTCTCCTGTTTTCATATATACTGCGGCTCCTTCCCAAATGATATATACGGTATACAATACAAAAATATGAAGCAAAAAAAACTCGGGCAACAATGCGGTAACGATATTCAATACAAATATCAACGCTGAAGCATAACCCACAAATAAACGGCATGACGATATGTTTTTAGGCTGATTGAACACGCCTTTCCATACTTCGTTCAAAAAAAATGCTGCCAGGAAAAAACCTCCGGTTACGGATATCACGGTTCGCAGCGTAATTTTCAGGGCTACTTCAAAATCAAATTCTTTTCGAGAAAAAAACACCCCCAAGAAAGCCGCCAACGCAATGATTCCCATCAAGGGATAGATAAATTGCGTTAGAAAAGCCTCAGGCTTCTCTTCCTTCTGTTGGATTTCATCCCAAGTCTCTCCCGGCCTTAAAATGATTTCTGTCAGTCGTTTATAGATATTGCGGAACATGATGCGCTGTTGTATTTTGCGACCACAAAAATACAATTTTTTTCTGACTGTGCAAGCGTCTTTCCGGAAGAATCGCTATCTTTGCACCGTAAACAAACTGATTATCATATGACGCTTATCAAATCAATTTCAGGTATTCGAGGTACAATCGGCGGCAGGGTTGACGAAGGGTTGAACCCGTTGGCTATCGTAAAATTTGTAGCCGGTTATGCTACTTTCATCCGCAACAATTCACGATCGTCAGCCAATCGTATCGTTGTGGGTCGCGATGCACGTATTTCCGGTGAAATGGTCAAATCGGTTGTTTCAGGAACCCTGACGGGAATGGGGTTTGATGTGGTAGATATTGGATTCGCTACTACGCCAACCACCGCTATGGCAGTGGTCATGGAGAATGCCGGCGGCGGAATCATTGTGACGGCGAGCCATAACCCGAAACAATGGAATGCCCTCAAACTATTAAACGAAAGAGGTGAATTTCTGAATGAAATAACAGGAAATGAAGTGTTGGCATTGGCGGAATCGGAAGATTTTACATTTGCTGCGATCGATTCCTTAGGTAAAGTAATTGTAGACAGCCGTTACAAAGAACGGCATATCGAAAGCATATTGAATTTAGACTTGGTAGATGTACCATCCATCAAAGCAGCCAATTTCAGGGTAGCAATTGATTGTGTGAACTCCGTCGGAGGAATTGTTCTACCTGATTTGCTGTATGCACTCGGCGTAAAAGAGATCTTCAAATTGCACTGCAACCCGCATGGTCATTTTTCGCATAATCCCGAACCTTTACCGGAACACTTGACGGAAATTTCGAACCTGATGCCACAGGCAAAGGCTGATGTCGGATTTGCGGTTGACCCCGATGTCGACCGGTTGGCAATCGTCGGCGAAAACGGACAATTTTTTGGAGAAGAATATACATTGGTAGCCGTCAGCGATTATGTACTCAGCCGCACACCGGGTAATACGGTCAGCAACCTCAGTTCAAGCCGGGCATTACGCGACATTACTCAAAAATACGGATGCCGGTATGAGGCGGCGGCCGTCGGCGAAGTCAACGTGGTGGCGAAAATGAAAGAAGTAAATGCCGTTATCGGAGGCGAGGGAAATGGAGGTATTATTTATCCGGCGAGTCATTACGGCCGGGATGCTTTAGTCGGTATCGCACTGTTTCTGACATATTTAGCAAAAAACAAAATGACAGTCAGCGAACTACGTGCGACTTATCCGGCGTATTTCATATCGAAACAGAAAATGGAACTGTCACCTGATATTGACATTGATAATATCCTGACAAAAATAAAAACACAATTCAGCAACTTTGACATTACCGATATCGATGGCGTGAAAATTGATTTTCCCGACAAATGGGTACACCTGCGAAAGAGCAACACGGAACCCATCATTCGCATATATTCGGAAGCGCGTTCCATGCCGGAAGCGAAAGCGCTCGGCGAAGAAGTCATCCGGCTTGTCCGCACTTTAAGTGACAAATAGTATCATGTCAACGGCTAAATGTCCCGTCAGGGACAGGATATTGGTAGAGCATGAATTCATCAGCAACATCGGAACGTGCTGTCAGGTACGCAACATTTTCTCTGCATATATCGTCCCTGACGGGACGCCGGTTGCAGGCGTTTTTTTTTTCTACCCACATTTCGTCCCTACCGGGACTGTGCTTGCAACAATTTTTCATTGACACAACAATAATTCATGCGAAAACTGAAAATTACAGAACTCAACAGGCTAACTGTCGAACAATACAGGGAATGCGACAAGACACCATTGGTAGTCGTATTAGACCGGGTGAGAAGCCTGCACAACATAGGTTCTATTTTTCGAACAGCCGATTCGTTCCGGCTTCAAGCTGTCTACCTGTGTGGTATAACCGCCGCCCCACCCCACCCCGAAATCCACAAAACGGCGCTTGGCGCCGAAGAAACAGTCGAATGGCGCTATTACAAAGATACATTGGAAGCGATACGGAAACTGAAATCAGATGGATACATAATTTATGGCGTTGAGCAGACTGAAGGCAGTATATCGATAAACCATATTTCATTAGATCCGGAAAAAAAGTATGCCCTCATCCTGGGACACGAAGTGAAGGGTATCCAACAAGCCGTTGTGGATGAATGTAATTACTGTGTCGAAATTCCGCAATACGGCACCAAACATTCTCTAAACGTTTCCGTAGCCGGGGGAATTGCGATTTGGGCATTCTTCAAACAACTGAAAGCCTTACAATGAGACTGTCGAAAAGTTCATGAATATTCTATCATGCAAGGATTCAATGATTCAATGATTCAATGATTCATAATTCATCATTGTCATTTATCTATATCTGCCCCCGCTCAACCAAAACCACTACCCGCTCGGTCATCGCATCCCTTTCTTTGGGATCGTATTTACTCTTCAAGCTGGCGCCCAACATACCGGCAAAGACATTCCAGAAAGATGCACGAATACTACCCAAATAGGCTGATACGAGATTGTAACTCGTCTGATTGCATTCGCGGTCGACCAATTTAATCAATAATTTGCCTTGCGACAACGTTAATTTTTTCATTTCCGGTTTAAATTGGTTGTACAATTCTTTTTCCATTCGCTTCAAATGGGCATCCTGTGTTTTTTTATCAGGCAGTGTTTCAATGTATTCGTAGGTTTCAATCAAGGTTTCATAAATCATTTTGGCGTATGGCAACACCCTTTTTACATCACGCACCAATTTCGTGTATGCTTGACTTTCTTTTTCATTTTTAAATTTTAAGTCCGGATAAATCATCAGTTCAGGTAACGCAGCTACATAAAGGGTATCACTATCTATTACAACGAATCTCATCATTCTACCTTCGGGAGGAGAGGTAGTGACCGTTACGGCATTTGTTTGTTCCTGAGCAAAACCGGTCAACGAAATCAAAAGTAATAGACAAAAACGGAATGTTTTAACCAATAAACCCACACCCTTCAACATGATGCTGTATGCCTTAAACTTGGAATTATCATTTTACGATTTTCATCGATTTTATCTTGACGTTTTTAAGGGGGCGATCATTGTAATCCGTTGGAAGGAACTGAATTTTATCAACAACTTTCATGCCTTTCACGACTTCGCCAAAGACGGTATATGAACCGTCTAATTGAGGTGCGCCTCCTTTAATCATATAGGCTTGGCGTTGTTCGGGAGTCAGTTTGATCTTTCTTTCCTGCTCAATTTTATCCAATTCCCTCTCCGTATGAAATGTACCTGTAACAACATAAAACTGTGTCGCCGACGATGCTTTTTCGGGATTCACATCATCGCCCGAACGAGCCGCACAGAGTTGTCCCGATTGGTGAAAATAACGCGGGTAAACGATTTCGGCAGGAATCGTATAGTCCAAATCTCCATCTCCCAATTTGGTTTCCGGAGGCGCATCTTTCGAATTGATATCGCCCGCCTGTATCATAAATTGCTTGATGACGCGGTGAAACAATAACCCTACGTATTGGCCTGCTTCGACTAATTTGATAAAATTGTCGCGATGCAAAGGTGTCTCATTATACAACTTTACCGTAACTTTTCCTTTGTCGGTGTCGATCAAAACTTTTATTTCAGCTTCCTGAGCATACACACTGATGCAAAGCGAAAAGAAGAAACACATAAAATAGATATTTCTCTTCATTGTCATTATTCTGTTTTTTAAATATTTACTTATTACTTTTTATTTCGGTTGGCGAGCCTGTATTCAGTGAGGGCGTTCGAACTTTCGAACCATCCGCCTTTCTGAGGCGCTCGAAAATCAAAATAACCTGATGGGATACTCCCCCGCATCAATCAACATCCGTATTTTTTCAACAACACTTTGGCGGTCGGCGGCATACGTAATCCCAAACCATTTGGAAGTCGTATCCAAAACTTTAACCTGCGCCACATGCTTGTTTATTAAATAATTAACCATCAGGGGAATAAAAAATTCGCTCTTTGGATTATCCAGATTCGCACGCAGGAAATCCTTGAAATACGCCTCCGAATAATCGAAATATTCAGGCGTAAAACCCCACATATTCATCGATACAGGGGTATGGTCGGCTATCACATGGGTAAGTCCGTTGTCGTCGGTAAATTGAATTTTTCCTTCGATGCGTTCGATGGCTGTACGTTCTACAACCGTTGTCAGATACCCTTCCCGGTTCGTTTCGCATACGCCCCGGGCAACCGAACCACTTTCGCTCATCGTATTTCCAACCCTGAAACCGACCATACAATATTCATTTTTCTTGCCCGATGCAGCCGTTAAGGCATTACCAAGCGCTTGAAAACTGTTTAGTCCGTAGAAATCATCTGCATTAATTACGGCAAACGGTTCATGAATGACTCCTTTTCCCATCATAACCGCATGGTTCGTACCCCATGGCTTGGTGCGTCCGGGCGGGCAGGTAAATCCTTCGGGAAGATCGGATATAGATTGAAAAACGACCTCGACCGGTATGTGATTTTCATACTTGCTTACAATGATCGAACGAAAATCGTCTTCAAATTCTTTCCGGATCACAAAAATAAGTTTTCCAAACCCGCAACGGATCGAATCATAAATGGAATAATCCATAATTGTCTCACCATTAGGGCCTACTCCATCCAATTGTTTCAATCCGCCATAGCGGCTCCCCATACCTGCAGCCAATACAAAAAGTGTCGGTTTCATACTTTACATAAAACATTTTCGGTGACAAAGATAATGTAAGTTGAGAGACATTCAAAATAAACCCGCTAATTTTCATGCCCCATATCCTTCATTTTTTACTAAAGAACCCATTTTCTTTCCGTCAATAAGAAATAATGTTTACCTTTGCGCAAAATTTTGAGATAGATATGATCTGGAACGAAACAATGGAATGCATGCCTCGCGAGGAAATGTGGAAAATTCAATCTGCCCGGTTGAAAAAGGTAGTTGAACGCGTTTACCACAATACTCCTTTCTACAGAAATGAAATGCAGATATTGGGACTTGTACCCGATGATATTCAGTCGATTGATGATATTACCCAACTCCCTTTTACCGAGAAACAACATCTTCGCGTTCATTATCCTTTCGGCTTGTTTGCCGTACCCATGTCGGAAATTGTACGCCTCCACGCATCTTCGGGGACGACAGGTAAGCCGATTGTAGTTGGCTATACTCGTAACGACCTCAATATTTGGAGCGAAGCGGTTGCCCGCTGTCTGACTGCTTACGGCATCACCAAAAACGACATCGTTCAAATCTCTTACGGATACGGTCTGTTTACCGGAGGATTGGGAGCGCATTGCGGGGTTGAAACTATCGGTGGAACCGTCATTCCCTCAAGTAGCGGTAATACCCAGAAACAGATTCAGTTGATGCACGATTTTGGAGCTAACGCATTGGCTTGTACACCTTCTTACGCTTTGCACCTTGCAGAAACGATTCGCGAATCAGGCATTCCCATCGAAGAATTTAAACTCAAAACCGGTGTTTTTGGCGCTGAGCCTTGGACGGAAAACATGCGGAAAGACTTAGAAGATAAATTACATATCAAAGCATACGATATCTACGGTTTGACTGAGATTTGCGGACCCGGTGTGGGCGGCGAATGTGAATGTCAAAACGGCACCCATTTATGGGAAGACTTCTTTTTCCCCGAAATCATTGACCCTCAAACACTAAAACCTGTTGAAGCAGGCCAACAAGGTGAATTGGTCTTTACGACTTTAACCAAAGAAGGTATGCCCTTGATCCGCTACCGGACGCGCGATTTGACCTGCCTGCACTACGATCAATGCGCTTGCGGAAGAACGGCTGTTCGCATGAACCGCATTCTCGGACGAAGCGACGATATGTTAATTATTCGCGGAATCAATGTATTCCCCTCGCAAATCGAAGCGGTTATTTTGGAATTGAAAGAATTTGAACCTCATTATTTGATTGAGGTCGACCGTGTTAATAATTTAGATACTTTTAAGGTACATGTCGAACTCCGGCCTCAGTATTATTCGGACGAAATGAGCCGGATACTCGTTTTGAAGAAAAAAATTACCAACCATATCCAAAGTATGATCGGACTTCAGCCTGATATCAAAATTATGGAACCTTACAGTATTCAGCGCAGCGAAGGCAAAGCCAAGCGCGTGATTGATCATCGTAAATTTATTTAACCACATAATACACATCGTGATGTTAGTAAAACAATTGTCCATTTTTTTAGAAAATAAGAGAGGCCGCTTCACCGAAGTGGCCAAGTTGTTGGGAAGTGAAAACATCAATATGACGGCTTTCACCGTATCTGAAAATTCCGATTTCGGCATCCTCCGTTTGATCGTAGCCGAAACGGACAAAGCCCTTAATGTGCTTCGCAACCATAAATATGCCGTAACGGAAGCCGATGTCCTTTGCCTGCATTGTCCCAATCAACCGGGCGCACTCGGTAAAGTAATGGATTACATCACAAAAGCAGGTATCTTTATTGAATATATGTATGCTTTTTCCGAAGGCGAATCAGCGCATGTGATTATCCGTCCCGACGACTTGGAAACATGCGTAGAATTATTTGAAGGAATCGGCCAAAAACTGATTGAATCGAACGAATTATATAAGTTGTGATTTATTAACGTTTTATATGGTGATAGATTGAAAAGGAACTTTTATCTTTGCCGGACAAATCATACAAAGATGAAAAAGAATGTATTTTTATTGATATTTGTTTTGCTGTTTTCATCCTGTGGCGAATATAGTAAAATCCTGAAAAGTACGGACTATGAATTGAAATACTCGTATGCAAAAAAGTATTTCAACAGTCAAAAATGGACGAAAGCAGCCGCTTTGCTTGAGGAGGTCGTTCCTGTTTTAAGAGGGTCTTCTTATGCAGAAGAATCATTATATCTTTTGGCGCAAAGCTATTACGGGCAAAAAGATTACCAGACGGCATCCTCCTATTTCCAGACCTATTATAAAACCTATCCGAAAGGCGAATTTGTTGAATTGGCGCGTTTCTATTCGGGTTACGGCCTTTACTTAGACTCGCCCGACCCCCGTTTAGACCAATCGCAGACCTACGAAGCGCTTGCCCAACTTCAACTATACATGGAATACTATCCGCAAAGCGAAAGGACTAAACAGGCGCAGGAAATCTTGTTCGAACTACAGGAGAAACTTGCCTATAAGGAATTGATGAGCGCTCAATTGTACTATAATTTAGGTACTTATATGGGCAATAACTACCTTTCATGTATTATCACCTCCGATAACGCGTTGAGAGACTATCCCTATTCCAAATACCGCGAAGAATTTATTTTCTTAAAAATCAGGTCAAGATATGAATTGGCGCTTGTGAGTGTTCAAGGCCTCTTACAAGGCCGGTTCCGTGATGTGGTGGATGAATACTACAATTATTATAATGAGTTTCCGGAGGGGAAATACGCAAGACAGGTTCAGCGTTTTTTTGATTACGCAAGCAAACAAATAACAAGCAGTTATTAATCAAGAATATTGATTAATGAATCGTAAAAAAGTAATTAAGTTTCAATATATATTAAAATGATGGATTATCGTAAGTCTAACGCACAGTTGACAACTGTAACGCGTGATATGAATAAAATGAGTGAAGAAACAGGGAATGTTTATGAAACTCTGATGGTTATCTCTAAAAGGTCAAACCAGATTTCAGGAGAAATGAAGAAAGATCTGGAAAAAAAGCTCCAGGAATTTGCTTCATTCAACGACAATTTGGAAGAAGTGTTTGAGAACAGGGAGCAAATCGAAATTTCCCGTTATTACGAAAAACTCCCAAAAGCAACACTAATCGCTGTCAGTGAATTTGAGGACAATAAGATCTTCTATAAAAATCCGGTGAAGGAAAAGAATAATTTTTAAAGGATTTATGATACAACGTATCCAAACCGTTTTTTTACTGGCGATTGTTGCACTTATGACAGCCACCCTGTTCATGCCGTTGGCGATTATTCAGGTGGACGAACTATTTTATACATTCAATGTCAAAGGTTTGTACACAACGACACCCCCGTCCGCGTTGGTCACTTCTTTCCCGGCATTATTGGGCGTGCTGTCATCCATTGTAATCATCGCATTAATTACCATCTTCCTGTATAAAAAACGGATATTGCAAATTCGACTTTGTACATTGAACGCTTTCCTGATGATCGGTTTTTACGGTATGGTCGCATTTTATCTCCGGAAAATATCCGGTACCACCGATTTCTTTGATATCAGCAATATACGCTTAGCGTTGGGATTCCCTATGATTAGTTTGATACTAAATTATTTAGCAATTCAAAGCATTGGCGCCGACGAAACGCTGATCCGTTCGCTTGACAGGATTAGAAAATAGTGGCTAAGGGATGGGGGAGATATCAGAAGTAAAAACGATGGGTATCACTTTTTGAGAAATTATTCGGTAATCAGGAAATAATATTATATATTTGCGAAAAATTTATACATCATTTATCATCATGAGAACCATAGCAATTAACGCGGCAATCCTTGTTTGCCTGTTCATTACAAGTTGTCAACCATCAGGAAGCAGGGTCTTATTCGACAGCACAAACACCAATAAATGGCAAACTACCGGTAGTGTTTCGACCGGAAACGGCATACTTACACTGCAAGGCGGCAATACACAGGCCGTATTGAAATCCGGTCGATACAAAAACTTTGAATTAAACTTAGAACTTCGTACAACAGCCGGAGGAAAAGGATTTATCGCTTTCCATACCGACAAAACCTTAAGTAAAGGGTATCGGGTAGCAATCAATAACGACCGTAGCGATCCGGTTTGGTGGAAGATGACCGGAAGCCTCCTCTCTGTGCGCAACCTTACCAAAAGTTTTGTAAAAGAAAATGACTGGTTTCAGATGAGTATCCGGGTAGAAGGCAATTTCATTGCGGTAGCCATCAACGGTGCACCGGTAGTAGAATATATCCAACCGGCTGAACCTTATCGCATAGCGCCCAATCAAGCGGCATTGCTTTCGGAAGGGACGATTGCATTAACAGGCAGTGGCACAGGCGAGATTCAAATAAAATCTATCTCCATCCAAACCATCCAACCCGGCGAAATGGTCGGAGACATCAACACCCAATTGGCACAAGCTATTGATGAACAGAAAGATGAAATCATCAAATTGCATCAGGAAGACTTTCCGGTTCTCGACTATCATGTTCATATCAAAGGCGGCTTGACGAATGAAAACGCAGCCCAACGGTCACGAAAAACAGGGATCAACTACGCAGCCTCCCCGAATTGCGGAGTCGGATTTCCGATCACCGATGACTCCGGTGTCATCGCTTTCCTCGACTCCATGCGTTCCAAACCCTTCATACTCGCTATGCAAGCCGAAGGCCGTGAGTGGGTCACCACCTTTTCACCCCAAGTACGCAACGAATTCGACTATGTATTCACCGATGCGCTCACCTTTACCGACACAAAAGGCAGGCGAACACGCCTTTGGATGCCACGAGAGGTATGGATTGATAATGAGCAGAGATACATGGACATGATCGTAGACAAGATTTGCGGCGTTCTTAAAGAACCGATGGACATGTACGTAAACCCATGTTTCCTTCCCCCTCAAATGGAAGACCGTTATGACGAATTTTGGACCGAAGCCCGGATGAACAAGTTTGTCGAAGCCATGGCGCTTAGCGGCAAAGCGCTCGAAATAAATGCCCGATATAAAATTCCCAATAAAGCCATCATTCAAAAAGCGAAAGCAGCAGGCGTAAAATTCACCTTCGGTACCAACAATGCAGGCGCCGACGACCTCGGACTTCTGGAATACTGTATCCAAATAAAAAAAGAATGCGGCATTACTGCACAAGATATGTATAAACCAAAGGTGAAAATTTGAGCTGAAGGATGAATCCATTAATTGCAATACCAAACTGACACTTATGACAATAGCTGTAGATTTTGATGGAACCATTGTAGAACATGCATATCCCAAGATCGGCAAACCCATTCCCTTTGCCGTAGAAGTGTTACGTAAATTGCAACAGGAAGAAAAACACAAATTGATTCTATGGACAATGCGTGAAGGTCTTTTATTGCAGGAAGCAGTGGCGTATTGCGAAAAAAACGACATTTTTTTCTTTGCCTGCAACAAAAATTATCCCGAAGAAGACATCGGTCATTCGCCCCGGAAAATCGCCGCCGATCTTTTTATTGATGACAGGAATATCGGCGGTCTACCCGATTGGGGAGTTATCTATAACATGATTAAATCAGGCGTCAATTCATTTCAGGTTTATAACCGGAGAGCCATGATCGAACAACCCCGCATCAAAAGAAATTGGATGATCCGCTTAGGCGAAGCTTGGGCAAAAACCAAAGGCAATCACTATTGAAATATCATATTTCGAGAAAAATCATCACTGAAAAAATCATTTACCTGAATCCGGACACATGTATACACAACCGGATCATATAAATTAACCGAGCGTTTAATATTTTTTAAAAATACCGGTAAAACGTTGTATTTTTACTTTATCAATTTTCATTTTTTTCCTCTCCTATTCGGTTTTCCTTCGTATAAGTTTTCTCAAAGATTGTACGCCTAACCAAAATCCACTTCTGAAAGACAGACAAATACAAGATGAAAAGTGCAAATTTTTGAAGAAAAATGGAAATCGGTCAAAAAAAACCGTGCATTTTTTTCCGGCAAAAAATGGTTATTTGCCGAAAGCCGAAATTCTAATATGTTTATATTCAGGTGAATACTATTCCATCTCTTTTGTTGTTTGCTATTTGTCAGCAAGTTAGAAGCGATGTTGAAAAAAAGTTTTTCTTTTTTTTTACTTTTTTTTAGAAACAATAAAATATTATATGTATATTCGTAGTTGAATAGCAATTTTTTAGATCAAAAATGAAGGGACGGAGCATTCG
>JAIRJR010000398.1 GCA_031260575.1 Tannerella sp. | reverse complement strand
CTGAAATGATAAGTTTTGTAACAGATGTTGGATTATCAATCCCCGCTTTTTTTAATGCTTGCGAAAGGCGTAATTTTTTTGTCAAATTTACTGTTACCGTCATCGTTACTGTTTTTAATAATTGCTGCAAAAATATACAAAAATACAGGAACATCGCTTTTTGCATAAAAAACACCTTCAATCCGTGCTTCCGTAACCATGACTTTACATCATATCTATTTCCAAACGAGGTCATTTGTATTCATGGGCAAAGGTGGTTACGGCTTAATAACGGGTAGTAAAGTTGCACCGCAAGCGGTTTTGTCGAAAATTCTTCCTCTTTCCCTTCGGGCGAGCGTAATTTATCGCAAAAAACTTGACAACCCTAAAGCCTGCACCGAAGATAGCCCATGAATAACAAACGACCGTCAGGTCAATAATCTTTAATAATTTAAGTCATGGAAAATTTATCGGAAGCACGGATTTATGTAGGCACTTATGCCAAATACAACGATGGTTCAATTTTTGGCGATTGGATGGATTTATCGGATTATTCCGACAGTGAAGAATTTTATACCGCTTGTCGCGAACTGCACAACGACGAGGAAGACCCTGAATTGATGTTTCAGGATTGGGAAAATATTCCGTCGGGGCTTATCAGCGAAAGTAGTCTTTCAAAAAATATCTTTGAGGTTATCGAAACCGTTTCAGATTTAGAAGAAACGCGGCAGGAAGCGTTCGGCGTATGGCTCAATCATACAGGTAACGATATTGATACCAATGATATTCACGGCTTGATTAAATCGTTTGAAGATGATTATCAGGGCGAATACAAAGACGAAGAAGATTTCGCTTATCATATTGTTGAAGAATGTTACGAATTACCAGAATTTGCTTTAACATATTTCGATTATGAAAAATTCGCAAGAGATTTGTTTATCGGCGATTATTGGTACGACGATGGTTACGTTTTTAGCCGTTCGTAAATCATGATTTCATGAAACCAAAAAAGGTCAGACAAAATCTGACCTTTTTTGTTGTCGAAGCCAACCCATACCAAAACACAGCCAACCCCTACTATACCGCTGACTACAAGCCGTTTTATCTTCAACTTTGCATCATTTCATATTTCGACAAGGCTCAATAACCACCACTAAAATCAAAAAAGTGAAACGCAAAATAAAAAACCCCGCGCCGGACATTTCGTATTTTCGGCTATCATTGATGGACTTTCTTCGCGAAAGCCACCCCGAACGGTTGAAAGACCATCGTTTTATCATCGCCAGCGCCGACGCTGCCACCGATGCCTACGAGCAAGCAATCCGCAACGGCGACCATCCCATTGAAGCCACCGAACAGGCAAACGCTGTTTTGTATAACGGTTTGCATTTTTCCAAACACGATACATTAGTAAATATCCTTTGGAACGAGTTTGCCAACGAAGTGCCGGAAGATAACGCCAAGTCAATAGCCATGCAACTGCTACCGGACTGTGAACCTGTTTTTGCCCAATACCCTTTATCTGACGACTTCGCCTTTGAGCCTGAATATGAGTTACTATACACCGAATTGACCGGCACAATAGTGCTCATCATAGAAAGTCGCAACCAGACTGCGCCATTCGTAATTCATAATTCGTAATTCGTAATTGAAATCATGTCTTACAACAAGAAAGCGCATTTGCTGACCAATACCGAAGCCATCCGCATAGCGTTTGCTTTAGACAGGGAAGAACGCAGGGCAACGGAAGAAGAACGCGCTGTGTTGCGTCAATACAGCGGTTTCGGCGGGATAAAATGTATTCTCAATCCAGCGGAAAAGGAAACCGACAAAGCCTACTGGACAAAAAGCGACATGGAATTATTTCCGTTAGTAGTTAATTTACACAGGCTTATCCATGTAAACACAAAATCCGATAAAGAGTCCAAATCGTATTTCGACAGCCTGAAAAGTTCCATTCTGACAGCCTTTTACACACCGCCCGAAATCATACAGGTCTTATCCGAAACATTGAAAGACAAAGGCATCACGCCCGCCCGCTTCCTTGAGCCATCGGCGGGTAACGGCGCATTTGTGGATGCTTTCAAACAATCATTTCCAAACATGGAAACGGTTTGTTTCGAGAAAGATTTATTGACAGGAAAAATTTTGTCGCATCTCTATCCCGATGACAAGGTGCATGTTAGCGGTTTTGAAGAAATCGAAGACCGTCCCGAAAACAAATTCGACATCGTTTCATCAAACATTCCTTTTGGCGACACATCCGTTTTTGATGCGTCATTCATGAAAAGCGACCCTGTAAAACGGCAGGCAACCCGCGCCATTCACAACTACTTTTTTCTGAAAGGCATAGATACTTTGTTCGAGGGCGGCTTGCTGGCTTTTATTACTTCGCAGGGCGTTATGAACAGCCCAAACAATGAACCCGTCCGCGAATGGCTGATGAAAAACACCAATCTTGTATCGGCAATTCGTTTGCCCAACAATCTGTTTGCAGATAACGCAGGTACAGAGGTGGGCAGCGACCTGATTATCCTGCAAAAAAACAGCAATAAAGGTGCGCGAACTTCCGAAGAATTATTATTCTGCAAAAGCCGCACACTGTCCAACGGCGCATATATCAACAATTACTTTCAAAATTTTAGCCGTGTCGTTCATACCAAAGGTTTCGCTGACACAGACCTGTATGGCAAGCCGGGCATGACTTTTCTGCATGAGGGGGGTATTTCGGGCATGGCAGAGGATTTACAAAAGATGCTTGCTGCCGATTTTTCAAAAAACCTAAATCGAAGCCTGTACGACGACAACGCCCAAAAAACGCACCATTCCTACCAACCCACTCAAAAAGCCACGCAATCGGAAGAAAAACCGGAATTGTTCACACAGCCGTCCCTCGAAGTCCCCAAAGTCCCTACCAACCAACAACAGCCGCTCATGTCGCTTTACGACCTTTTCGGTATTTCAGAAAAGGAACGCCAACAACTTGATACCAAAAAGAAAAACAATCGGCTCAAACTAACGACCCGTCCTGCGCAGCCAAATTTGTTTTCGCAGTCGCAAAAAACAACAGAGCCACAAAAGGCAGCACCACCACAAAATACAGAAAAGCAAGAAAATACCCCTAAAACGCCAACACCGGAAGAACTGATTTTGAAACAGTATCATCAAATCAAAGAAAAACATCCGGGTACATTAGTATTTATCCGTGAGGGCGACAATTATCAGGCAATTGGCGGTGATGCCATTCGAGCATCCAAAATACTCGG
>JAIRJR010000368.1 GCA_031260575.1 Tannerella sp. | reverse complement strand
GCTTGAAAATTCGTACAGGCCAATTCGTGCGCTTTCAATAAATCCGATAAAATCGCGATTTGATCGTCTGTAACAGCCGGTGGATTCGGCGTGTCCCATTGACCGTTTGACTGCGCTTCTTTGATTTTCGCTCTACCGTAATCGGTCATTATGCCCTGCTTTTCGAGCGCGTCGGTTAACGCTTTGTTTTTTTTCGACCACTTGCTGTTTTTCCTGCGAGCGGCAAAGTATTTGATATACGATTTGTCGTCAAGGCTTTGCATTTGTCCGTCAATCCAACCGAAACAGAGGGCTTCTTCAAGCGCTTCATGGGCCGTTATTGTTTTCGGGCCGCCCGGTTTGCCGAATAATAGCCAAATGCCGCCGCTTGACAGGCAGTTAGCTTGCAGCCAATTTTTGAATTCGTTGCGCGAAGTAAATAATAGATGATCATTCATTACCAAAAGTGAAAAATGGAAGGACGTTTTCCTCTGTTAGTGTTAAATTAAGACAATAAATCATGCTCTCAACAAACAGTTATCTTCGTGTAACTCAGCGAATTCTCTGTGGTTCTCAGTGAAATAAAAAAAATGACACAGAGTTACACAGAGAAAGCACAGAGTTTCACAGAGAGTTTATTCCATTAAATTAGTGACATAATTTTAAGATAGATCAAGATGAAAATCTACACATCACATATACGGATACACTTTTCCAATGAGGCGATTTTGTCCGGTTGTTTCGGGACAAATTCCTGGCCTACAAATCCTTTGTATCCAACGTCCACTAACGCTTTCATAATTGCCGGATAATAAAGCTCCTGCGTTTCGTCGATTTCGGCGCGTCCCGGATTTCCGCCTGTGTGGATATGTGAAAAATACATGTGATATTTTTTGATGTTATTGATGATATCTCCTTCCATAATTTGCATGTGATAGATATCATACAATAGCTTAAGATTGGGTGAACCTACGCGTTTACATAATTCGGCGCCCCAATATGTGCGGCTGCACAAATAATCCCTGTGTCCGACCGTATTCAACAATTCCATTGTTAAGACAACATTGTGTTTTTCGGCGACCGGCATTAGCCGTTTCAAACCGATCTCACAATTTTCCCATCCTTGCAAATCGGTCACGCCATTCCGGCGGCCTGAAAAGCAGATCAGGTTTTTCAATCCTGCCTCAGCAACCATCGGAATCACTTTTTCATAACTTTCTACCAGTTCGTCATGAAGCCGGGGGTCGTTAAAGCCTTGGTCGATTCCCTTCCCTGCTCCCTGTGCCATGGCAACGGTTAATCCATGTTTTTTAACGATAGGCCAGTCTGCCGGATCTAATAATTCAATGGATTCAATACCAAGGTTTTTGCAGATTACACAAAATTCATCTAACGGATAACTTCCAAAACACCATTTGCTGACCGAATGCCGGATATTGCCTTTCAATGGCGGCTTGGCTTGTTTACTTTCCGGGATGACAGATGCGCTCAATCCGGTTGTTGCTAATACTGCGCTCCCTGCGATTGCTGTTTTCAGGGCGTCTCTTCTTGAAATGTGTGTCATACTTTGTTTTTTATGTATTAATAATGAGTTTGTTTTTATTTTTCAACCGCGACTGATTTCCAAACATAAGCTGCAAGGAAAGCTCCGATAAAAGGCGCCAGGATAAAAATCCATAAATTGATCAGCGCTGTCATCGAGCCGTTTACAGCTTCAAAGATAGCCGGGCCAATGCTACGAGCCGGATTAACGGATGTCCCGGTGATCGGGATACACACGATATGTATAAGGATTAATGTCAGACCGATAGCTAATCCGGCCGGTTTACCGGCACCCAATTTGCTGTCTGTTGTACCCAATACAACGAGCACAAATACGAATGTAAAAATCACTTCGGCAAAGAAAGCGCTACCGATTGAGTGACCGGGTTGTATGCCGTTTGCACCCGTTAATGTTGCACTTTCGAAAGCTGAACAACAAGTCGTTTTGACCAAGAGGAAAAGTAAGGTCGAACCGATTATGGCTCCCAGTACCTGAAAAACCATATACATGGCGGCTTCTTTTCCTTTGATTCTACCGGTGACCAAACAGCCTAACGTAATCGCCGGGTTGATATGGCAACCGGATATTCCGCCGATTGTATAAGCCATCGCAACTACAGCCAATCCAAACGCTATGGATACCATCAAAACCTGCGCCGGCGTACCTACGCCATTGTTGAAGATTGCGCTTCCGCAACCCATCAATACCAGAACCATCGTTCCAATCATTTCTGCTACATACTTTTTCATAATACCAATATTTTAAAATGTTTATATTTGACGAGGCGAATATACTGATTTATTTTGAAATGAAAGATTTTTTCCTAATAATTTCAAGTTAAACATTTTCAATCCATCACATTTCAAGCTTCAGTTGATCAATCAATCCATCGCAGGCATCTTCCAGGAGGTCGAGTACGAGTTCGAAACCTGATGCTCCTCCATAATAGGGGTCGGGAACACAATCGGCATGATGAATGCGGCAAAAATCCGTCATCCGGCAGATTTTTTGTTTCGAATGAAGATTGGGCGCCCTTCGCTGCAGGTTTTGAATATTATCATCGTCCATCCCAATGATTAAGTCGAACTGTTCAAAATCGTTATGCGTGATGGGTCTTGAATGCGACGTCAGGTTATATCCCCTACGCAAGGCATGTTTACGCATTCTGCTATCAGGCAATTCACCTTCGTGCCAGCCATACGTCCCGGCTGAGTCGATATAAAAAAAGGCTTCTAAGCCCTGATTAGCCACTTTTTTTTGCATAATTCCTTCGGCAGCAGGCGAACGGCAGATATTGCCCATACATATAAAAAGAATTCGTTTCATCGTCGTAGGGTAGATATTTACATTTTCAGTTAATTATTAAGCATTTGCGCGACAAAGGTAATACATATTTCGAAAAGCGCAAAACAAATACCTGAATCTTCAATCTACCGTACGACGCTGAAATCTTTTATGATCGGGTGATCCGGTGGAATAAATGCTTTATCACCCTATTTTTTGTTTACTTCCTTTTCGGACCTAAGTAAGCCGGTTTTAATTCGAGACACTGTGCTGATTGGATTAAAATACATATGCCAACCCTATGCTATTGGGATGTAGATTAATCTGAAATCGGGATGCGGGCTGTTCCGTGGCATAATATTGGTTGTTAAATGCTTTGAGGGCACGCCTTCTTTTGCCTGCCCCAACCGCCAGTATCGGAATGCCGGTTGCGACGAGTATAACACCTGTGGCTGCTATGATTGCGCCCGCTTCTTCTTGTTCGACGTCATAATTTTCTTGCCCGGCAACTCCTACCGCAGTTCCGAGTACGAGCGCTCCGATTCCCAAGCCGGTAAGCGTCCAACCTGCTGATTTCATTCTTCGCCCTGCGTTATACTGCGAAAACAATGCTGGATAGTTGATTTGCATTTCAGCCAATGTTTCGGCAGTTGAAAGTCGACGTGCGCCTGAGTAGCCCACTTGTGTTCTTTGTTGAGCCGGCGCCGCCGGTGATGTAGTCGTTTGCGAACGCGGTTGTGTTGGTTGAGTAGCCGGCGTCGGCTGAGCGCCCGCAAAATTTGACGGTGTACGCGTTGCAGAAGTAGAAGTCGTTTGATCCTCAAATGTTTCTACCTGTCCGTTTTGAAAAACAATGGTCTGTATACTGCTTTTCGGAAGCGTATAGACCGGTCCATCCTGATTGGTAAACACTTTGTATTTGACGTTATCCACATTGATTTCCGTCACTTTGGCTTCGATTTTTTTTGAATCTTTTGTGACGATCAAATCCTGTGAAAAACTTGCACAAGCAAAAGCGATGAAACACACCGACAATAAAAACTGTCTTGTCGTTACACTGATCATACAGCGATTTTTCGTTTGGGTAAAAATAATTCTTTTCATTTTTAATTTTGTTTTAGGTTGCATTATTAAATCGCTGCAAAATTACTTCTACACCAAAGCCCTGTCAATCCCCCATAAGGGTGAAAAATGTTTTCGCGTAAATTTTCCATAAAAAATAGGGGATATGGTTATTTGTTTGGGAATTTGGCAGGCGTTTAATTGAAATATCCGCTTTTTACTCAAATGACAGATAAGGTAAAATCCGACTTTTATCCTGATCGGAAAATTCGTCTAACAGTGTTAAATTTTCCCATCCGGTTAATTGTTTTTTTTGGGTGCGAAGTTGAACAATGGCACGCGCTTGGCGATAGTTGATATACGGATGCCGTAATGAATCTTGAGGAAGCGAATTGACCTCCAATTTTTGAATCAATGACGCATCGACGGTAAACCAGG
>JAIRJR010000346.1 GCA_031260575.1 Tannerella sp. | reverse complement strand
GATAAATCCATATTTTTGAGCCTTATGATGACATCTTCATTTACAGCCCGTTTCGCCGTCCTGTCGATACGTGTAAAAATACCGGCGAAAGGGTTCTTCTGGGTGGTTAATCCCTGTTTAACCGCCTGATTGTAGACAGAGCGTAAAGCCCTCATATAGCAGGAGACGGTGTTGTTCATCACACCCGCAGTTTTCAACCGGTGTTCGTATTTCCGCATCAGGTCGTTGTCAATCCTGTCGAGGGGAATATCCTGTCCGCAAAGGAAGCGTTCAAAACTTGTTTTGGCTGTCAGCAGGATTGTTGCCGTTTTCCGGCGGTTGCCGGCGTTCAGGTTTTTTACCACATAAGCGATAAAAGGGAGAAAATAACCATTGAGTGAACTGTTCCTGTAAAGGCCGGCCAATTTATCTACCGTATAGTCGCTTTTCTTTTCAAGCAAGCGAATCAGTTCATTAATCCGTCTTAATTCAATATCCAAACCTGTTTTTACGGATTGCAAATAAGCCTGACGTTCCATGCCGGAATTTCCGGGAACGACTGTTTCCTGCTGACTGTCCCATTCCGCAGGGAAAAGACGAAACCGTGACTTTAGCAACTTGATTTTTCGATTATGGATTAATTGGAAACAAAGTACTCCTTCCCTGTTTTTAATTGCGGACTTTCTGAATTTTATTTTTACCGATGTCATTTTTCCTGCTGTGTCATGTTTTGTCTTAAAATGAAATTAAATACGTACAAAATACTACATTTTTCTCATTTGACCGGTGTGTTTTTGCAGGAAATTGTAAAACATATTCAGCTTCTTCCATGGTCGAAATCTCCTGTATTTCAGGGCGTTTCCGTATTCATCGGATTATTGATTTCATTTGGCTCCACGGGCGTGATCTCGAATTTGGTCTCCGGATTGGTAATCATTTACATGCGTCCGTTTATACAGGATGACCGTATCCGGATAGGCGATACCTACGGCGATGTAGTTGAAAAAACGCCTTTCGTGATACGAAATCCTATCAAATAAACGCTTATACGAAAGAGGCTTCCCAATTACCTTTTATCTATTCGGAGCTGTATAAAAACATTCAGGATCAATTCCGCGATGCAGGTATCGAATTGATGACACTTCATTATCAGGCGCTTCGTAATGGAAATCAAGCCACTGTCCCTCCCGTTTCTACTTCTTCGAAAAAACATGGAACCGGCGCTGATGCAAATAATTGAGGATAGTCTGAATGTAGATAGGTGTATTTACAAAAAATCCGGGACATCACGTCTCGGATTTCTTTTCATTAACCACTAAACCTTTTTCCTTAAAAGACTAATATGAAGTATTATGTTGCGTGCAAAGGTAATTTAAAAAAACTGTTTGTCAATACTTTTGAGAGGATATTGAACAAATGGGTCGGATTCATTACCAAAGCAGCCATATTTCGAGTACGAAACAAAAAAGACGGGGTGTGTGCCCCGTCTCTTTTGTTGATTATGTTGTTTGTTCTTTTGGGATTCTCATTTTATAGAACGAACGCCATACAAAATACAATCCTATGATAAAGAATGGTATTGCGATAAATAATGAATAGTCATTGCCTTCGCTTAGTTTCATCTCGACACACATTGTCGTAACAATCAAGCCGAACAGGGTAGAGAACTTGATAATCGGATTCAATGAAACCGATGAAGTGTCTTTAAACGGGTCGCCAACCGTGTCACCGATGACAGCAGCTTCGTGCAGAGGCGTATTCTTTTCTTTCAAGTCCACCTCAACCACTTTTTTACTGTTATCCCAGCTTCCACCGGCATTGGCCATGTAGATCGCCTGGAATAAACCGAACACAGCGATAGACACCAAATAAGCCACAAAGAAGTTGGGATCGGTGAATGCGAATGCCAATGTTAAAGATATCAGGGCAATAAAAATATTCCACATTCCCTTCTGGGCATATTGTGTACAGATTTTTACGACTGCAATCGAGTCATTGATATCCGCAGTTTTCTTATCCATATCGAATGTACGCTTAATAAACTCTACGGCGCTGTATGCTCCCGTTGAAACAGCCTGTATGGATGCTCCGCAAAACCAGTAGATCACTGCTCCTCCACAAATCAATCCGAGAATGACCAACGGATCGGTAAGAGAAAGTTGTAATAACCCCACCTGTTCAAGCATCAGGATGGTAGCAAAAATCATGGTGGTAGCGCCGGCTACGGCTGTTCCGATCAATACGGGTTTCGCAGTGGCTTTGAATGTATTCCCTGCCGAATCGTTGGCTTCTAAATAATGTTTGCCTGTTTCAAAATCGGGTTTGAAGCCAAAGTCTTTTTCTATTTCAGCTTCAATACCGTCGATTTGCTCGATTTGAGAAAGTTCGAATACGGATTGTGCGTTGTCGGTCACAGGGCCATAGCTGTCGACAGCGATGGTGACAGGCCCCATACACAAGAAACCGAAAGCTACCAGGCCGAATGCGAAGATTGAAGCATGTAGGCCCATAACGGACTGTAAACCCAAAGTTGAAGTAAAATAAGCGCCTGCCATCAGCCCAACAATCAGTAAGCCTGTCCAGAACGCACTGAAATTACCGGCCACAATACCTGACAGAATATTCAACGAAGGGCCGCCTTCGCGCGAAGCGGTTACGATTTCCTGTACGTGTTTCGACTTTGAACTGGTAAATATTTTGGTAAACTCCGGGATCAACACTGCCGCCAAGGTTCCGCAACTGATGATAATGGAGAGTTTCCACCATAAGGTAGGATCGAACATGTCAGCCAATAACAGATGGCTCATAAAGAATGTAGCTGAAATACACAGTGTAGCAGCAATCCAAATCAAACGCATCAAAGGTGATTCAAAGTCAAATTCTTTTTTGTTTCCGTATAATTTCTTTGAAATGGCTGAGTTGATAAAGAATGAGCATCCCGAAAGGAAGTCCATCAAAAAGCGCATACCGAAAATCCATACAATCAACTTGGCTTGCAGGTCGTGAGCAAGAAATGTGGCGCTTTTTAAATCTAACGCATACTGACCCCCGGAGGCGCTTACCCAGTTGGAAAACATTGTTTTACCAACGCCGTTTAATAGCATTTCAGGTGTAATGGCCAATACAATAAATGAAATCAAAGCGACCCCCGTCACACCGTATGTTTCGAATCCGTCGGCTGTTGGGCCTACACTGTCGCCTGCATTATCGCCGGTACAGTCGGCAATCACACCCGGATTGCGCGGATCATCTTCTTTTACCTTGAAAACCACTTTCATCAGGTCGGAACCGATGTCGGCAATTTTCGTGAAAATACCTCCTGCAATACGCAGGGCGCTTGCTCCAAGCGACTCACCAATGGCAAATCCCAAAAAGCAAATTCCTACGATTTCGCGCGGAACAGCCAACAAGATGATCACCATCATGACTAATTCTAATGAAATCAGGAACAAACCAACGCTCATACCTGCTTTCAAAGGAATGCTTACCACATCTAAAGGTCTGCCTTTCAAAGAGGCAAATGCTGTGCGGGCATTGGCAAATGTATTGATACGGATACCATACCAAGCTACGGAATACGATCCGAGCATACCGATAATCGAGTAAAACAATACTTGAATTACTACAGAAAAAGGCTGATGTTCAAGACCGAAGTAATACACACAAAGAACAATAGCAATGATGCCAAACAGCATCAATAAAAACTTTCCTTGTTGTAACAGATAAGTTTTACACGTAGCATAAATCGTGGCAGCTACATCAAGCATTGATTTATGGGCAGGCAGTTTTTTGATTTGGAAAAACAACAAAAGACTGAATCCCAGCGTACCGGTAATAATTAATGCACCACAAAAGAGGAAATCCCAAGCAGTAATGGTACCTCCAAAAATATGGAAAGTACCTTCGTGAAGGTCGGGAATGGCCAGATTGGCCTCGCTCGCAAACGCCTGAATGCCTGAAATAAGCAATAGGCAACTCGTTAGTAATGATGTCTTTAAACTTCTCATACGGATTTAAAGGGTTAAAATTATAAAATATTAAATAATAATTCAATTTTGCAAAAAACAGCCGCAAAGGTAGTACGTTAAATATTATTACACAACATTAATCTGTTAAGAAAATGTAAAAAATCATCAAATCATCCCATTTTGTTTCCTATATTTTTTCGCACAAGACGACTATAATAATCAAATTGACAATCATCAATACAATTATTACCCCAATAAAAACGAATAAAAATCATTCTTTACCCGCGAGCTTTTGCATTAAAATTTTCCGAGTCGCGAATCAATTGTTCGTAAGTCCGGAGGTCAAATTCCTCCAGAATATCTTTCACACGCACATCGGGCGACAAACTTTCGATAATCGACCATTCTTCTTCGTGATAGTTGGTGATCCGGACTTTCCGTCCGTATTTGGCTTTGATTTCGTCGAACCGGCGGACAAACGGCCAGGTATGTAAAAAGGCTTTTTCGAGATTGACCGGCGCGCAAATCAGATTCCTGTCCCATATTCCGGTCTGTGCCACAGTATTGCCTGATATATCGCATATTTTCGAAGTGTCTTTATTGGTGCTCGAAACCACGACAACTTTATTCTGCCATGCCTTCGTATTGATCTGCTGTCCGCCTCCAAATGCCGAAGGCCAGAAAATGATTTCGGCGCCCTGCATCCGCAACGCTTTCCAATTTTCATTCCAATTGATGTCGAAACATATCTGAATCCCGATCGTACCAAAGTCGGTTTTAAAAACAGGCGGCGGTTGCTGAGGGCTTGGTGATAATCCGGTCGCAAGTTCGTCATCGGTAATGAATGTTTTTTTATAATCGCCGATACGTGTCCCCTTCCGGTCGATCACTACGGCTGCATTGTAAGTCTTCCCGTTTTCGCGCAGATAGGTTGGACAAATCAGATCACATTGATTCGCTTGGGCAAAAGCCATAAATCCTTTCAACAACCCGGTAGAGATATCCGTTTTGTCTGATAATGACATGCTTTCCCTGATAAATGTAGTCATAAAAACTTCGGGAAGGCATAGCACATCGGGATGGCAGGTCACGCTTTTTTCCATAATGGCAAGTATCATCTGCGCCATTTTTTCGGAAGTATCGGCGCTCAAACCATGTTGCGAGACGGTTGCTATCCATACTTCACGGGGTAATTTACCTGCCGGGGATTGATTGGGATCTGACGGTCTTCCGGATGCCGCTTCTGCACCTAAAACGGAAAGGCCTGCTGTCACGGCTGCTTTTTCCATAAAATGGCGACGTG
Source organism: Tannerella sp. (assembly GCA_031260575.1). Lineage (GTDB taxonomy): Bacteria > Bacteroidota > Bacteroidia > Bacteroidales > Tannerellaceae > Tannerella. The sequence goes on along the minus strand of JAIRJR010000346.1, from coordinate 3,039 downwards.
AAATCGGTTTGAAGGTTTTCATTTGATTGACGATCAAATTTTCTGCAAAAACATGAAGATGTGTAACAAAGTCAAAATGTCTTATTTGTCTTCGCGTCTTTATTTCACAAGCACATTCCTTGCCCATTCCACACAGCGGGCGGTTTCAGCAACGGCATTCGAATTTTCGGGGATTGCGTATTCGAGTTCGATGTCGCAGTGAACCGGCCAACCCGGTTTACCGGCATTGCTTTGGATAAAGAGCAGGAACTCTTTCAACGGTGTTTCGCCTTGTCCCCACATTCGATTTTCGTAGTAAGGAGATCTGAGTTTGCCATCTCCATCCGGACCGGGACCGGTTTTATCCTTGACGTGGATTGCGGCAATCCGATCGTGGTATTTTTCTACGATTTCACGTGGATCCTTGCCTGTTGATCCATAATAGTGACCCATGTCGAAATTGAAGCGGGCATTTTCGTATTTCAGGTAAACGTCATATCCCTCGAAATTCTCCTGAGAGAATTGTTGGTGGTTGTGGAAGATGACATACTTGCCATATTTTGCGGCAAAGGGTTGCACGCGCTCGGCAAGCGGGAGATTCAGTTCTACGGTCACACCCATTGCGCCAACAGCCGTGCATACTTTGAACACATATTCCAACTCGGCATCCGTCATGTTCATGTTGGGTTCCAATTTGATAATATGGATATCAATACCTGCCATTTTATAAATCTTTGCCAGCTCCTCATACTTAGCCATCGGAACGGAAAGTCTCCATGCCAAAACGTCTTCATTGTATTTCTGGCGTGCTGCCATCATGGCATCGCGCTCGGCTTGTTGTTCGCGAGTCAACACCTGTCCCGGAGTGGGACGCGTCGCCGGCCCGAACTGTGGAGCCGCCGGACGTCCGGCATACGATTCAGCTACATCGCCCATCAATTCAATCGATCCGATTCCTGATCCCAATACATAGAGTAACGTATTACCGGCGCCTCCCGGTAAAGAGCGGTAGCTGTAAGTGATGGCGCCCATCTTTACGCCGCCAAAATCGGAACGGTTCACTTCTTTCGTACTGACTGTTGTACATGCAGTTGGAAGAGGTGCGATGGCAAAAGCGCCCGCAGCCATCGCCGAGGCCTGCAGGAATCTGCGCCTGTCAAAAGTAAAATCTTTTTCTTTCATTTTTATTTATTTAGGGGTTTTGGTTAAGTAAACGATTCAATGATTGCGATACAAAAGTAATCAATAATCACAAATCGACATTTAATTCCTTATAAAAAAAGAATAATATCCTTATCTTTGCGCCCGAAATTGAAAAAATGATGAAGGTAAACGACGTTCCGCAGGATTTGAAATACTTTAAAGATAATGTGGTCCGGGATTTGACGTATGCGATTGGTGAAGACGGACGGTATACAAGTATCGTCAGCGATGGCTGGGATGTCAAAAATGATGCGTTGGGTATAGTCTGGGAAGAAATTTTGGAAGAATGCGAACCTATTCGCCAACAAGTATTAGCCCAAAAGATAAGTCCGATCGCCTACCATATGAAAAAAAATTTGCAGGACATTTGTATGCTTTCCGCTTATTCGGGAATTCCCAAACGCAGAATCAAAAAGCACATTCGCTTCGATGAATTTATTCAATTGGATCAAACGACATTGCAGAAATATGCAGATGCTTTACGCATCTCAGTCGATGAATTAAAACAGGTTGATGGATGAAGTTGGATTTTGAACATAGAAGCGCAGCTCATTGCGAAAATGGAGTGACTGCAAACCTTTTGCGTTTTCACGGATATGAATATTCCGAACCATTGGTTTTTGGATTGTCAGGTTCATTATTCTTTGTTAATCTCCCATTTATCAAATTAGCCGGTTTTCCGGTTGTGTCTTTTCGGCCATTGCCCGGAATGATTTTTTCGAGAGTAATGCGGATGTTGGGATTTAAAACCCGGTCAACCATTTTCCTCAGCAAAAAAAATGCTGTCAAAGAATTAGATAACTTGCTCGAAAAAGGGATTCCGGCAGGCGTTGTCGTTGGAATGTATTATTTGCCTTACATGCCGATTGAATATCGCTTTCATTTCAATGCGCACAATCTGTGTGTCATTGGAAAAGAAGAGGATCAATATATTGTGAGCGACCCTGTAGCCACAGAAATCGTCAAACTTTCAAGTAAAGACATGCTGCGTGCGCGATTTGCCAAAGGTACTTATCCGCCGATGGGCAAACTCTACTGGATCCAATCGGCACCCAAAGAACAGCCCGACTTGAATCTGTTGGTGCGCAAAGCGATAAAGAAAAATTGTCACCGTATGCTCTATCAGCCCGGACCGGTGCCCTGGGTCGGGGTAAACGCTTTCCATTATATGGCAAAAAATATTCCGAAGTTCCCTGAAAAATACGGTACAAGAAAGGCAGCCCTCTATCTGGCGCAAATCGTCCGGATGATGGAAGAGATTGGAACCGGTGGCGCAGGATTCCGTTTCCTGTATGCTGCATTCCTTCAGGAAGCGGCTACCATCACCCGGATTGATGAACTGAACGTTTTTTCCGAACGAATGACGGCAATTGGTGATTTGTGGCGCGAATTTGCTGCCTGTGCTGCAAGGATTTACAAAAACAGATCATCCGAAGATGTCAATTATCAATATATTGGTCGATTTCTCGGAGAAATAGGCAAGCAGGAAACACAATTTTTCAGGGATTTGGAAAAGATCGTTTGAGAAGGGTAAATCCGTTTGAAGTTAAAAACTAAAAACTAAAAGATCGAAACCTGAAGCTTGAAACCAGAAACTCGAAATGTATGTCTCCAATCATCCAAATAAAAGACTTATATAAAACCTACAAAGGCGCTTCACTACCATCGGTATACGGATTGTCGCTCTCCGTTGAAAAAGGTTCTTTCTTCGGATTGTTGGGGCCAAACGGTGCAGGCAAAACGACTACGCTTTCCATCTTATGCGGGCTTCGCAGTTTTGATACAGGCCGGATCATCATCAATGGAATGGATTTGGTCAAAAACCTGCGACGAATCAAACCTTTGATTGGGGTTGTA
>JAIRJR010000400.1 GCA_031260575.1 Tannerella sp. | reverse complement strand
ATGATATTTGGTTATGAAAAATGAAGCGAAATACTTTAATAGATTAGTAGACATTAAGTTAATTAATTGGATGAAGTCCGCAAAACATAAACCGCTTCTGCTACGTGGAGCAAGGCAAGTAGGTAAATCGTCCGCGGTTCGGAATTTGTCGAAAAAATTTGAGTATTATGTCGAAATCAACTTTGAAGAGGACATAGAAGCACGAGTTGTATTTGAAAAATCCAACCTTACACCTCAGTTATTATGCGAAAAATTGACTTCGCTTTATGGAATTCCCATTATTGAGGGAAAAACGCTTTTGTTTTTTGATGAAATACAATCTTGTATCCCGGCTATTTCGTCTATGCGTTTTTTTTATGAAAAAATGTCCGGTCTGCACATCATAGCAGCCGGTTCTCTGTTGGAATTTGCATTGGAAGAAATCCCGTCGTGTGGTGTTGGAAGAATACGAACAATGTTCATGTACCCATTTTCTTTCTTTGAGTTTTTAGAAGCGATGGGCAACCCATTTTTATTAGAGGCTGTTAAAAAATCCGGTCTACAAAATCCGTTAGACGATGTTTTACATCATAACGTCCTGTATTTGTTGAAAATCTTTCTGATCATTGGGGGTATGCCCGAAGTTGTAGCTACCTATGTGAATGATCGTGATTTATTGAAATGCCAAAACGTGTTGGATGAATTGACGGTTTCATTAAAAAATGATTTTTCGAAATACAGAAAAAGAATACCGGCATTACAAATCTCTGTAGCATTTGACAGTGTAGTAAGGCAAACAGGAAATAAATTTGTTTATACAGATAAAGAACAGGTTTATTCTGCGTTTCAAATCAAACATGCTGTGGAACTTCTCATAATGGCAGGCTTGGTTATCCCTGTAATCCGTACTTCTGCCAATGGATTACCGCTTGGCGCTGAAATAAATTCCAAATACAGGAAACTTTTGTTGTTGGATACCGGCATTTTTCAACGACTTCTTGGCCTTCAATTGTCTGATATATTGCTGAATGATGATTTCGATTTGATAAATAAGGGGAATATTGCAGAAATGTATGCCGGCTTGGAACTATTAAAGTCGGCTTCCTGTTATGAGCAAACCCAATTGTATTATTGGCAACGGGAAGAACGCAACAGCTGTGCCGAGGTAGATTATATCGTTCAAAAAAACGACTCGATTATTCCCATTGAAGTGAAATCCGGCAAACAGGGTAAGATGCAAAGTTTGTATTTGTTTATGAATGAAAAAAAATCGGAAAGGGGCATTCGTACTTCGCTTGAAAACTTTGGACGAGTTGATAAAATTGATATTTATCCGCTTTATGCCATTTCACAACTAATTAATAACCAACAGAAATGACAGAAAATACAACATTCGAATTTACCCCCAGCCAGAAACGGGCATTAGACAGTATCCATGATTTTATCTTGTCTTTATATGATAAAGTATTTATTATCAGGGGATACGCCGGTACGGGCAAAACGACATTGGTTAAGGAAATTATCCGTATGTTACAAGACAAAGAACTGACATTTTCATTGATGGCTTCGACCGGTAGAGCAGCGAAGATTTTGAGTAATGTGACAGGATGCAAAGCAACCACTGTTCACAGCGCTATTTATAATTACAAGGATTTCAACCTGAACCTTGAAAGTGTTGCAGCAGAGCTGGAAAAGCACAAAAAAGATAATTCCGGCATGCTATTTTTACTATTTGAACTGAATATTTTACCCGAAGCGAAAGAGAAACGTTTTTATATTATTGATGAGGCGTCAATGATTGGAGATAAAGAAGATAAAAACATTTCGCAAGCATTTTTCGGAAGTGGAAAATTATTGAACGATTTGTTAAAATTTGACCCGAATGGAAAATTTATTTTTGTGGGTGATGAATGTCAACTTCCACCAATCAATGAAGTCATTTCACCGGCATTGAGCGCCGAATATTTCCAAAAGAAATACGCCATTCCGGCTAAATTTGTGCAACTTACTGAAATTGTGAGGCAAGAAAACACGAATGACATTATAGTCTCTTCCCAAAAAATACGAAAACTGTATGCAAACCCACCGATAGTAAAATGGGCAAAGTTTCCGTTGAAAAACTACCGGAATATCAAAATCTTTACCGACCAGGCTTCGATGCTCAATGATTACGTAAAACGTATCAAAAAGGAAGGGTATAATACAGCAACTTATATATGCCGCTCGAACAAATTATGCGACGGCATTACTACATTGATACGTCCGGCGCTGGGACTGTCGCATCCGAAAATGCAGAAAGGGGATTTGTTGTTGATCACGCAGAACAACCTGATTTCAGGTTTGATGAATGGCGACTTAGTAGAGGTTATTAGTATTGGTTCACTACAAAACCGTGCGCAACTGTCTTTTGTACAGGTTGAATTGAAAGAACTTTTTACCCAAAAAGTGTATTCGCAACTGATGATTGAACAAGTCCTTTATAATAATCAAATCAACCTGACGCCGGAACAGCAAAAAGAATTGTTTATGGATTATTATTCCCGGATGCGAAGATTAGGTTTTAACCAGAAAGACCGTGAATTTAAGGAAAGACTGAGGACTGACATTTACCTCAACGCCTTACGGGCAGTCTTTGGTTTTGCGCTCACTTGCCACAAGTCGCAAGGCGGCGAATGGGAACATGTCTATTTGGATATTCCGCGAAACTTGCCACTAAATCCAACTTCGGAAACGTACCAATGGCTTTATACGGCTGTCACACGCGCAAAGACTCAATTGTATATCACGGACGGATTTTGGCTTTAGTAACGATGGACTTGGTTTTAAACACATTCGGGACATGCCTCACCAAAGACAACGATTGCTTTATGGTGTTGCACAAAGACGGAAAGCAACGGATTCCGCCGGCCGACCTTCGTGGTATTTGCATTAGTCGTGGCGCTCAAATCAGTAGCGATGCCCGTGTTTCCACACAGGAGCAATTTTTAGACAATCAGATTCATCTGCTCAAGGAATTTGGATGTGAAAAAGTATTTACCGATATAGCCGGTGGTGTCAGGGAAGACCGAAACGGGTTGAAAGAAATGACCTCTTATCTCCGTGCGGGCGATATGGTTGTGGTTTACAAAATCGACCGTATATTCCGAAAGATTTTATTTAATATTTAACGGTCTTAATTCGTTGGATTTAGGTATGTTTTTTAGAATTGAAGGAATAATCGCTTAAAAAGTTGATGTGTGTCCATCCGATCGGCGATATATGTTTGAGCAGATTTTCATCAATACCGTTTTCGGATTTCAGTGAAAAGAGGGCAT
>JAIRJR010000316.1 GCA_031260575.1 Tannerella sp. | reverse complement strand
GTTCCTGCAATATGTGTTTTCTTTTTCGTGGTTGTTTAAGAAAAAAGAAAATAAGATAACCTCCTCCAACCCGCTTCGAAGGGAGAAAAACAAAAAGCAATGGTGGAAAAGGGAAAAAGATAACGTCGTTGTTGATGTAGATTGGGATGTCGGTGAAGACGACGTTGATAATGAAACGGATGAAGATGAAGACGATGATCATACACATGTATTGCCCCGTGAAAAATCGAAACCGGGTAAGCAGATCATCAAAAAAGAAGAAGATGGTATAGAGATTGAAATCGATGTTCCGGCAGGCGACGACGCATCCGACGACCCCGATCTATTGGGTCTATATGACCCGCGCCTTGATTTGTCGAACTATCGTTTTCCAACCGTCGATCTTTTGATGAAATACAGCCAGAGCGATATTCCGGTGAATATGGACGAACAGACCGATAATCAGAGGCGAATAAAGCAGACGCTCGAAGATTTCGGCATCAATATTGTTTCGATCAAGGCTACGGTAGGACCTACGGTGACTTTGTACGAAGTCGTGCCTGCCGTCGGTGTGCGTATTGCCAGAATACGCAACTTGGAGGATGATATTGCATTGAGGCTTTCCGCGCTTGGTATCCGGATTATTGCGCCGATGCCCGGCAAGGGGACTATCGGTATCGAAGTACCCAATAAAGAGCCGCAGACCGTTTCGATGCATTCGATTATCGTTTCACGTAAATTTGTCGAAAGCAAACATGAACTGCCCATTGCCCTGGGGCGTACCATCACGAACGAAGTATTTATGTTCGACCTCTGCGATGCGCCCCATTTATTGATGGCCGGTTCGACGGGACAGGGTAAATCGGTAGGACTGAATACAATCATCACCTCACTCCTATACAAAAAACATCCGGCCGAACTTAAATTTGTATTGGTAGATGTGAAGATGGTCGAATTTAGTGTCTATGCTGATATTGAGCATCATTATCTGGCTAAACTGCCGGATGAGGAAAAAGCGATCATTACGGATTATACCAAAGTGGTGAATACCTTGAACTCGCTTTGTGTGGAAATGGAAAACCGGTATGAGCTGCTCACCAAAGCACATGTACGCAATGTGAAGGATTATAACGAAAAATTTATGAGCCGCCGGCTGAATCCCGAAAAAGGACACAAGTATATACCTTATATTGTCGTTATTATTGACGAATTTGCCGAATTGATTATGACGGCCGGCAAAGATATAGAGATGCCGATTGCACGTATTGCACAGAAAGCAAGGGCGGTAGGTATTCACATGATTATTGCGACACAACGTCCGTCGACCAATATCATCACAGGAACCATCAAAGCGAATTTCCCGCTTCGTATTGCTTTTCGCGTGATCACCATGATCGATTCGCGTACCATTCTCGATACGCCCGGCGCCAATCAGTTGGTTGGACGCGGCGACCTGTTGTATTACAAGGGGAGTGATATGATTCGTGTGCAATGTGCATTCATTGATGGGCCGGAAGTAGAAAATATTGCTGCATTTATCGGCAAACAACCCGGTTATGATACTGCCTATCAACTTCCTGAGTTTATTCCGGACGGTGAAGGTGAAAAATCACCGGGAAGTGTGGATTTGTCCGACCGCGATCCGTTGTTCGACGAAGCGGCACATCTGATTGTGATTCATCAGCAAGGTTCTACCTCGTTGATTCAGCGAAAATTTTCGATAGGGTATAACCGCGCGGGACGGTTGATGGATCAGTTAGAGGCGGCAGGAATCGTCGGCCCCGGCGAAGGGAGCAAAGCGCGTCAGGTTTTGATTTTGGACGAATATTCGTTGGAGAGGAAATTGGCCATATTAAAATAGACCATGAATGTATTCGGATTGACAAGAATTACTTCTTATATATTGCTTTTACTTTTAGTAGCTACGGGGCTATGTGTGGCGCAAAATGCAGAAAAAATATTGGAAGAAGCCTCAGCCGCCTATGAAAAATCGAATGGTATATCTGCTCAATTCGCAGTCAATATAAGCTCGGAAAAGCAAGGCGTATCGGAAAGTTTCGAAGGGTCGATCCAAATGCGCGGAGATAAATTTGTGTTGATAACCCCCGAAGTACGAACATGGTATAACGGTACGACGCAGTGGACATACATGTCAGCCTCGGGTGAAGTGTACAAATCAACACCGTCAGGAGATGAACTTCAGATGATTAATCCGATGATACTGTTTCGCACCTACAAACAAGGATTCAATCTTGTTTACGGTGGCGAAAGTACGTCGCACAATGCCAAACCGGCACATGACCTGGTGCTTACCTCAAAGAGAGGCAATTCCGATATCACAAAAATTGAGATACAAATCGAAAAAGCATCATTATTTCCCGTAAGGATGACAGTGAATATGAAAAACGGAATCCGTAACCAGTTTCGGATCAGCAAAATGCAAACCGGAGTCAATCAACCGGACTCTTTTTTTACATTTAATCCGAAAGATTACCCGGATGTGGATGTGATTGATTTGTGATAATAATCCATGCGCATTTCAATCATTTACAGATAAGATTTTACTTTATTGCGGTCGGTTTGTATGGTTTCAAATTCGGAGGTAACCGTATTGTTGCTCATGGATACATTCTCGTTGCGGTATATCATTTGGCTGTAAATCACATGCCGTGCTGAAGTGTGAAATTCGGTTGCGCCGGTTTCTTTTTCAATGTGGGCAATGTTGTTTTCGCGTACGCCGCAACCGGGCATGATGATAATACGTCCGGCGGCCCGGCGTATTAATTCGGCAATCATCGGTATGCCGCTCACAGCATCCGGTTGCCCACCGGAAGTCAAAATACGGTCGAACCCCATTTCAATCAACTGTTCCAATGCGATAAACGGATCACGACAGACGTCGAAAGCCCGGTGGCACGTAACTGAAAGCGTTCCGGAAGCCGCTTTCAAACGCTTTATCAAAGGGACATCTAAGTCGCCTGCTTTTGTCAGGCAACCGAATACCACACCATGTACTCCCAACTGTTTTGCCATTTCGATATCAAATAACATGGATTGTACCTCAGCCGGTGTGTACAGAAAATCGCCTCCCCGCGGACGGATAATGACGTTGATGTCCAGCGATGAAGTCAGGGATTGTGCCGTCCGGATTTCTCCATAACCCGGTGTCGTTCCGCCTTCCGGAATACCGGCGCATAGTTCCACACGTTTGGCTCCGCCTGCTTCTGCCTCTACACAACTTTGCGCTGAATTGGCGCATATTTCAATGATTCGCATTGATTGTATGTATTATTTCCCTGATTCGTACACGAAAACAGGAATGTCAACAGGATAAAGCCTTTAAAGGTAAATTTCAATTTCATTGGTTTGAACTACCTTTTTTTGTTGTTATAAGAATCACACCGTTTTTCCCTTTTACACCAAAAACATCATTAGCGCTTGCGTCTTTCAATACGGATA
>JAIRJR010000257.1 GCA_031260575.1 Tannerella sp. | reverse complement strand
AAAATACACTGACCCGGTATTTGCGTTCCATACATTAATATATAGGGTTCATTCAAACACCAGGCAGAATAGATTGTCGGGATTATATATTTCGGTTGCTACTTCCTGAATTTGCTGAGGGGTTACGCTTTCGATCTTTTGAAATATCACTTGTAAAGAATCATAGCGGTCAAAATGTAAAAACGACTTTCCCAATCTGAGAAAAAGGGATTCCTTATTCTCGTTTGCCAGCACCATTTGCCCGAAAGCTTGTTTTTTTGCCATAGACAATTGCAAATCACCCATCTTTTGATTACATAATTGCAGTAATTCCTTATTCACCAATTGCAGGGTTTTTTCTTTATTTTTGTGATCTGTACCAAAATAAATCGAACATAAGCCGGTATCGGTATAGGAAGTTATATGGGATTCGACATGATAAACCAACCCATGTTTTTCACGTAGCGCTACGTTCAAACGGCTGTTTAATCCCGGACCGCCAAGAATATTATTCAACAACAACAAGGGTATGCGTTTCTCATCGTGCATATCATAAGCCTGTCCGCCTGTTAAAATATGCGTTTGGTGTGTTTTTTTCTTTTTGATAAGTTGCTTAGGCTGTGCTATTTTAGGTTTGTTTATTGGTCTTTCGTACTTACTAACGGGAATTTCAGCAAAGTATTTTTCTGCCAGCCTGATGATATCGTTGGATTTCATCTCTCCCATGGAGAAGAACACCATATTGCCCGCAACGTAATGACGGTGAACAAAGGAGAAACCGGATTCGCTCACAAAGCCTTTCAACGAACGTTTATTCCCCAATATATCATGACCGAGCGGGTGGCTGTCGAATATCAAATTCTCAAAATCATCAAAAATCAGTTCGGACGGGTTATCACGAAAAGATTGAATTTCGTCCAAAACCACATCGCGTTCTTTTTCAATCTCATGTGCCGGAAATTGCGATCTGATAATCAGGTCTGAAATCAGCTCGACAGCGCGCTCAAAATCTTTTGTCATAAAGATAGAATACACAAACGTTTCTTCTTTAGTCGTATAAGCGTTCAATTCGCCTCCAACATTCTCCATTCGATTGAGGATATGCCGGGCTTTTCGTTTTAATGTCCCTTTAAAGAGCAGATGTTCAACAAAATGTGCGTATCCAACCGTGTTATGATCTTCATCTCTTGATCCTGCATGGATTGCAAAACCACAATACGCAACAGGTGAAGTAATTGACAAATGTATCATCCTTAATCCGCTCGGAAGGGTATGTGAAAAATATTGCATCTTGATTGTATTCAGTAAATAAGATGCAAAAATAGTGTGTTTTTTAGAATCATTTGAAATTTGCCGGATGATCAAACAAAAAAATTCTTCATTTATAACATTTTTTAAGATATGTCCATGCAACGTTTTTTCAGCTTTTCACATCATATAAGATGTAAGACCGAATGCTTACACCCAATAAAATGGTTAAGAAGGTTATTAATTAAAAAAAATGGTTATGAGAGTGATTAAATGTGTGAACTTATGTTTTTGTCTTGTTTTAGCGTCTTTGGTTTTCAATTCATGCAACGATGACGATGGTTATTCGTTGGATAAGGCTTGGTATTCAATTGCTACCATTCACCCGGTGGATGATTCCGGATCCTATTGGTTAACATTGGATGGCGGAACTTCTTTATGGCCGGTTGCAACAAACATTCCGTGGTACCATCCAAAAGAAAAACAAAGAGCCTTGGTTGTTTATACGCTTTTATCGGACGAATTTCAAGGATACGATCATGCAGTCAAGATATTAGACCTGAAAAGCGTCCTGACAAAACCTATTGTCGACAATTTGGATGCTGAAAATGATTCTATTTATGGAACCGACCCGGTGGATTTTTCTGATATTTGGATTGGTGATGGTTATTTGAATATTGTATTTGAATTTTATTACGGTGGTAACACAGTACATTACATTAATTTAATGAAAAGTGACCGTGAGAACACACCCAATCTTTTTGAATTTCGCCACAATGCCTACAATGATGATCAACGTTACCGCAGAAAAGGTATTGTAGCTTTCGACCTGTCGTCAGTTGACACAAATGGCGCAGAAGTAGAACTGACCATTCAAGTTCGTTCGTTTGAAGGTGTAAAAGAATATAAATTAAAATATAACTCTTCCGTAAATCAGGTTAAACAAAGCCGTAACTATTCGATGGACAATTTTATAACAACAAAATAGCAGTTTTGTAGTAGTAGTAGTAGTAGTGTCTTTTTTTGAAAGAAAAATCGAAGGGACGGGTCAACCCTGCTTCGGTTTTTTGATGGAAAAATGTCTGATTAAAATATACTCCTTTAGCCGATGATCGTTAGTCTAAAATCTTGATTTTAATATTCCTGAACCATATATCATCGCCATGGTCTTGCAAAGCAATATATCCTTCGTGATTCGATCCGCCACAGTTGTTAAACAAGTCAAAAGCTAAAGGAAACTCCGTGCTGCCTTGTTTGAACTTGCCGCTTTGCAGCAGTTCAGTCCATTGGGGCGTCCACAAGTGATATTCCACCACATTCACTCCATTTTGAGCATGCAATACCGTACCTTTAAAAACAGTGATGGTTGTATTATTCCACTCACCGAAAGGTTTTGCGTTTTGCGGTTTTGCGGGAATCATATCATAAAGAGAAGATGATTGACGATTTCCGTCTTTACCCATTTTGGCATCGACATGGTTTTGATTATCTAATATCTGGCTTTCGGGAGCCGAAATATAAATATATTCCCATTTGATTTCACCCTTTGCATTTTTTGATTGCACTTCTTGTCCAAGATAGAAGATTCCGGAATTTCCTCCCTTTGATACTTTCCAGTCAACAGATAATTCGAAGTTTTTAAATTTACGAGCGAATAGAAGATCGCCGCCATTTTCCGTATGCGCTTCGCCTGTACCTGTTCCTGTGATTTTCAAAGTACTGTCGGCATCAATCGACCATAACTTAGGTACTTCTTCTTTTCCATAACCTCTCCATCCATTCAAGGAAGTTCCATCGAAAAGAACATAATAACCGTCTTCATCTTGTGGGAATTGTGATAAATCAACTTGTGGGTTTTCAACAATAATCGCTTCAAGCGAAGGGCCGGATGGTCCACAAGAAGTAATCATCCCGACTAAAACTAAAACATTCAAATAAAAAACTATTTTTTTCATCATAACAATTGCATAAACGATAATGAGATAAAAAAATAAAGGACGCATATCCTGCGCCCTTTATATAAATAATTAAGGCATCGCGGGTAATGACCAGCCATCACGATATTTATGATTAACCAATTCAGCTTCAAATTCCACAGCATTAACCGGGTCTGTCCATGTCTTATCGAATTTCGGATCTCCATCGATAATTGTAAATCCGTCTTTAATAACGGTTCTAATTGTTTCGCTGGCGCCAATATTCGTAAATTTCATATTTTGCCCATCCCATTCCAATATCTTATTCAAACCTTGCAGACGAACAGCCAATACACCCATCACAACCATTTCGTTGAACGGACCGGCTTCACTAAAGTCTGATTTAGTGGGTACGCGGTTAGCTGCATTTTCTTTACAAGCGCGAACCCAATCCATTTCGTGTCCGCCATTCATTGCCCTTTCTACGCGACGGAGCGTTTTGGGAACACTGGGGGTACGTCCTGATAACAACCACGGCCCTGCCGAGTAACATCCGCAAAGCAAAGTATCCTTGGTTCCGTGGAAAATCGTCAATCCACCTCCCGATCCCATCAGTTCTCTTCCTTGCGGAAATCCTTCAGGACGATCAGGCATCATTCCTCCATCGTACCAATGTATTTCAACTTTTGGGAATGCAACCTTAGGCATGTTGTCACGAGCCGGGTAAATCAATTTAACATGCTGTGCATGAGGCGCGCAATGATCGAGCAATAATGTAGACGACGCTTCCGCAGAGATGGGATATTGCAGTTTCAAAGCTTTGAAAGCGCTATGCATAATATGACATGCCATATCTCCGAGTGCGCCGGTGCCATAAGGCCACCATCCACGCCAGTTCCATGGGTGATATATTGCATTGAATGGATATAATTTGGCAGGCCCGGTAAATAAATCCCAATTCAATGTTTTGGGTATTTTATCCGCTTTTTCCGGGGTGTTCAGACCTTGTAGCCAAACCGGACGATTGGTAGCACATTCTACTTTTTTAATATCGCCGATTTCACCGTTCCATATCCATTCACAGATCTGATCGACGCCTTCACTCGAAGCTCCCTGATTACCCATTTGTGTCGCAACTTTGTATTTTTCAGCAAGTTTGGTCAAAAGGCGTGATTCATAAACAGAATGAGTCAATGGTTTTTGTACATATACATGCTTACCCAACGTCATGGCTGTACCGGCAATGATTGCGTGTGTATGGTCGGCCGTAGCAACGATAACCGCATCAATTTCTTTGCCCATTTCGTCATACATCACACGCCAGTCCCAATACTTTTTGGCAGTCGGGTTTTCGGCAAACACAGCGGTTGAATACTTCCAGTCTACATCACAAAGCGCGACAATATTTTCCGTAGGCTTTACATTTTTAAGGTTGCTATTTCCCATGCCACCGATACCGACAACCGCAATATTCAATTTATCGGATGGTGCTTGATATCCATGACTTTTCCCTAATATGGTACTTGGCGCAACTGTGAAAGCGGCTGCAGCAACAGCGCCTTGTTGCAGAAATGTTCTTCTTGAAATTTTTGACATATCCTACAATACTTTATATTCGTAATTATTACGGCATTGCAGGCAATGACCAACCGTTTCTGTAAGTATGTTTGATCAATTCCTGGGCAGTTGCTTTCGCATTCATTGGTTCTGTTTGGTTTCTTCTCATATTTCCTCCACCTACGCCTAACGATTCTATCCAACGAATTTCATCGCTATCGCCAATATTGGTAAACTGCATATTGGGTCCATCCCACAACAATTCTCTGCTCAAACCTTGGAGGCGAACAGCAAGAACACCCATCACTACCATTTCGTTGAACGGACCGGCTTCGCCAAAGTAAGAAGTCGTTTGAACACGATTTTCAGGACTTTCCTTGCATGCGCGTAACCAATCGTAGCAATGCGGATCAATTCTTACCGCTCTTGCACGGTTTTCGTTTGTTCCACCTTCATTGAAAGCTGCAAACGGATCATCTGCTGCAGGCGCTGCAGTAGGCAGAGGTTGTCCGGCGGGAGGTGTCGGTACTTCGCGTTGTGTCTTGGGTGAATTAGGCGTACGACCTGAAAGCAACCAAGGATTGCGACCATAGCAACCGCAAATTAAAGTGTCTTTCGTTCCATGGAAAATAACAGGACCTTCCAAACCGCTATCCAACACTTTGCCATCAGGCCATCCTTTCGGAAATGGCATTAAAACACCGCCATCCGTCCAATGAACTTCTACTTCAGGATATTTTACTTTGTTGGTGTTAAATTGTGTACGTGCCGGGAATGTGTATTTTACCCTTTGTGAAACCGGAGCGCAATCGGCAAGCAATGCGGTTGACGACCCTTGCACTTTCGTTGGATAACCCAATTTGAGGGCTTTGAAAACCGGATGCATGATATGGCAAGCCATATCGCCAAGAGCGCCTGTGCCGAATGCCCACCAACCGCGCCAAGCAAAAGGAGAATAATACTCTGTGACATAAGGTACCATTTTAGCCGGACCAATCCATTGATCCCAATGGAGTGTTGAAGGAACAAAGTTGCCCTCTTTCGGGAGTGGATTCAAACCCTGCGGCCAGATCGGACGGTTGGTTGCACATTCTACTTTTGTGACATCACCTATTTCTCCCGCGGCAATCCAGTCGCAAATTTGGCGTACGCCTTCATTGGATGCACCTTGGTTACCCATCTGGGTAGCTACTTTGTGCTTTTCTGCTAATTTGGTCAGCAACCGCGACTCGTAAACTGAGTGAGTCAACGGTTTTTCACAATACACATGTTTACCCAGCGTAATTGCAGTTGAAGCAATTATGGCATGTGTATGGTCAGGCGTTCCAACCGCTACTGCGTCAATGCTTCTGCCCATTTCATCGAACATTGAGCGCCAGTCGTAATACCTCTTGGCGTTTGAGAATTGCGCGAATGTTCTCCCTGCTCTTGCCCAGTCAGTATCGCAAAGCGCAACGATATTTTCACCCGCTGCTGCTGCACTGTTAAGCTGTGAACCAGACCTGCCGGCGGGGCCTACCACTGCTACATTTAACTTGTCCGATGGAGCTTGATATCCATGGCTTTTCCCTAAAATAGTACTCGGAGCAATCGTGAAAGTTGCTGCTGCTACTGCGCTTCTCTGAAGGAAGCTTCTTCTTGAAATTGATGACATAATATTAAAATTTTAAAATGAATAATTGTTTATGATACATTTTTGCGCAAAAATAATGAATAATAATTTGATAAAAAAAAAAATCCACCTAAATCCTATATTTTTTTTAAATAAAGTGAAAAAAGAATGAAATATCTATAAATTGGGAAGGAGAATGAAGCTATGTTTGAGAAATGATGTATCTTTGTTGTCTGATTGAAATGAGACAATGATTTTTTCGGAATTAACTGCAATTTCACCCATAGATGGACGATATAGGAATAAGGTAGAAGTCTTGGCTTCTTACTTTTCCGAGTATGCATTGATCGCGTACAGGGTACAAGTAGAAGTAGAATATTTGATCGCCCTATCAGGTTTGTTGCCCCAACTGAAACCGCTGCATACGAACGAAACCAAAGAAAAACTTCAACATATATATCTTAATTTTACCTCCGAAGATGCACTGCGCATTAAAGAAATTGAAAAGGCCACCAATCACGATGTTAAAGCAATTGAGTATTTTCTAAGAGAAAAAATGGAGCGTCTCCTTTTGGGTGATTATAAAGAATTTATCCATTTCGGATTGACCTCGCAAGACATCAATAACACCGCCATTCCGCTTTCTTTGAAAGATGTTATGGAATCTGTTTATTTTCCCGGGCTACAATCTGTGATAGATCGTTTAAAAATGTGTATTGAATTATGGAAAGACGTTCCCATGTTGGCGAAAACACATGGCCAGCCTGCTTCTCCAACCCGTCTCGGTAAAGAGATCAAGGTGTTTACATACCGGCTGGAACAACAGTCAGGTTTTCTGAAAACCATACCGCTTACTGCAAAATTTGGCGGAGCGACAGGTAATTTCAATGCCCATTATGTCGCCTTTCCACACCATGACTGGCCGGCTTTTGGCAATTACTTTGTGAATGATATTTTGGGATTACGGCGTGAAGAATGTACTACACAGATATCAAATTACGACTATTTGGCAGCCCTTTTTGATGGATTGAGAAGAGTGAATACCATCTTAATCGATTTATGTCGTGATATTTGGCATTATATTTCGATGGACTATTTTAAACTGAAGATTCAAGATGAAGAAGTTGGATCGTCGGCGATGCCTCACAAAGTCAACCCCATCAATTTTGAAAATGCGGAAGGAAATTTGGGAATGGCGGATGCCCTATTAAACCACCTGAGCACGAAACTGCCGATCTCCCGTTTGCAGAGGGATTTGACAGATTCAACGGTGTTGCGTAATACCGGAGTTGCATTTGCACACATTGTGATTGCACTAAAAAATTTAAACGAAGGGCTTGAAAAATTGGAGTTAAACAAGCAACCGATCGAAAGTGAATTAAATAAACATTGGGTTGTGGTAGCAGAAGCAATACAAACCATTTTAAGAAGAGAAGGTTATCCAAATCCTTATGAGGCTTTGAAAAAGCTGACCCGCACGAACGAAGAAATTACACATCAGACGATTGACCGATTTATTGATTCGCTCCTGTTAAGCGAATCGGTTAAGAATGAATTAAAAACAATAACACCACAAAATTATTTAGGCATTTAAAAACAAAAACGTGATCGGGAGATTACAAACATTAAACAATCAAATTATTATATCAATGAATGTAGAAGAGAGAACCGGAAACCAACCACATCCGAGAAGCAATGACGCTGAAAATCAATGGGGAAGAACGAATGCCCCGATTCAAAATCAAGAAAGAAGAACTGTTTATCGTGAAAACAGAGAAGGGAGCTTGCAACCAAAAGTGATCCCTCGAAGCCCAACCGGACGCCGTCCGCGCATCAAAGACAGCCAGCGAGTCATGTACAACAAACCGCCTATGAATCGTCCGGAAGACGGGAATTTCAGGGAAAATATGAATAGGCCAAATTATTCACCTTCAACGGAGCAAAGAGAGAGGCGTCCGCTGCAATCCTATTCTCCACAACGGCCTGCATATCCTGAAAGAATAACCAACGAGGACGAAGGGCGCGAAAAGTATAAGCCGGCAGGTAATTATGCCCCACGTCCAAATCAAACGAACAATTCCGGAAAGAAACCGTATATCAAAAATTCCGGAATGAATCCCCGAAATACCGGCGACTACAATAAAAATAAGAAATACAGCCACCAGAAGCAATTGAAATACAAAGAGGAGTTGACAGACCCGAACGAACCGATCCGTTTAAATAAATATTTAGCCAATGCCGGAGTTTGTTCGCGTCGCGAAGCAGATACATTCATTCAAGCCGGAGTGGTGAAGGTGAATAATCAGGTGATAACGGAATTGGGTACAAAGATTTCACGTATGGATACCGTCCTGTTTCATGAACAACCCGTTAAAATTGAAAGTAAAGTTTATGTTTTATTGAATAAACCCAAAAACTGTGTTACCTCTACCGACGATCCGCAAGAACGGTTGACCGTGATGAATATAGTCAAAACTGCGTGCAAAGAAAGAATTTATCCGGTCGGACGTTTGGATCGCAATACGACAGGCGTATTGTTACTGACCAATGATGGCAATCTGGCAGCCAAATTGACCCACCCTTCTTTTAAAAAGAAAAAAATCTATCATGTTTGGTTAGATAAAGAAGTGGAGATAGAGGATATGGAAAAGATAGCTACCGGGATCGAGTTGGAAGATGGTGAAATTCATGCAGATGCAATCAGTTATGTGAATGAGGAAGCGAAAGATCAGGTGGGTATCGAAATTCATTCCGGACGTAACCGCGTCGTACGCAGGATGTTCGAAGCGCTGGGTTATCATGTTACCAAATTGGATCGTGTCTATTTTGCAGGTTTGACAAAGAAAAACCTTCCGCGTGGAAAATGGCGTTATCTGAACGAGATGGAAGTGAACGCGCTTCGAATGGGAACTTTTGAATAGTGATTAATGAATAATGATTAATGGTTTATGGATCGGATAAAGATTGTTGACCTATTGGAAATGAATACTTGGGGTGCTACCCTCAATGTTAAAGGTTGGGTACGTACCCGAAGGGGTAGTAAACAGATAAATTTTATTGCTTTAAACGATGGGTCAACGATGCATAACCTGCAAATCGTTGTTGATGTAAATCGTTTTGGCGAAGATTTTCTGAAACCTGTGACAACAGGCGCTTGCATCAGTGTAAGCGGCGTCTTGCTTGAGTCGCAAGGCGGAGGCCAACGTGTCGAACTGCAAGCTGAAGAAATTCAAATCTACGGAACTGCCGACCCGGCAACCTATCCGCTGCAGAAAAAGGGGCATTCACTTGAGTTTCTTCGCGAGATAGCGCATCTACGCCCTCGGACAAATACTTTTGGCGCTATCTTTCGCTTACGCCATCACATGGCAATCGCTGTCCATACTTTTTTTCATGAACGTGGATTTTTCTATTTCCATGCTCCGATCATTACCGGTTCGGATTGTGAAGGCGCCGGACAGATGTTTCAGGTAACGACAATGAATTTAAAAGAGTTATCAAAAGATGATAAAGGCGCCATCCTATATGACACCGACTTCTTCGGCAAACCGACCAGTCTGACTGTTTCCGGCCAACTGGAAGGCGAATTGGCGGCATTGGCTTTGGGCGAAATCTATACATTCGGCCCGACATTCAGGGCAGAAAATTCAAACACACCCCGCCATCTTGCCGAGTTTTGGATGATTGAACCGGAAATGGCATTCTACGAAATAGCCGATAACATGCAATTAGCCGAAGACTTTATCAAATACTGTATTCAATGGGCTTTGGATCATTGCATGGACGACATCCGCTTCCTCAATGATATGTTCGACAAGGAATTAATCGAGCGTCTCAACTTCGTCTTGTCTCAAAAATTCATCCGCTTGTCCTATACCGAAGGAATCCGGATTTTAGAATCAGCGATTGCCAACGGAAAGAAATTTGAGTTCCCGATAGGCTGGGGCGCGGATTTGGCTGCTGAACATGAACGTTTTCTGGTCGAAGAGCATTTCAAATGTCCGGTCATCCTTACTGATTATCCGAGAGAAATCAAATCGTTCTATATGAAGCAAAACGACGACGGGAAGACGGTACGGGCTATGGATGTATTGTTTCCAAAGATTGGCGAAATCATCGGAGGGTCGCAGCGTGAAGATAATTATGATAAGTTGCTCGAGCGGGCGACTGAAGTGGGGATTCCGGAAAAAGATATCTGGTGGTATCTTGATACACGCCGTTTCGGCACGGCGCCACATTCGGGCTTCGGGCTTGGCTTCGAACGTTTGTTATTGTTTGTAACCGGAATGGCCAATATCCGTGATGTCATCCCTTTCCCCCGCACACCGCATAATGCAGAATTTTAATGCAATAATTAACGAATCAAATGGAGGATTGAAAGATGAAAAACAAAAAATGGTTATGGCCGGTTTTGACGGTTTTGATGATTTCAGCCACATCGACAGCGAATGCGCAATTTCGTTTCGGGATAAAAGGCGGATTAAATGTTGCTACGGTAAAGTTTAATGAAAATGTTATTGCGGCAGAAAATCTGACAGGATTTCATATCGGGCCGGTATTTGAATTTATGCCGGGAGGTGTTGGTGTAGATTTCGGGGTTCTTTTTACACAAAAAGGATTCTATTCCGAAGG
>JAIRJR010000391.1 GCA_031260575.1 Tannerella sp. | reverse complement strand
AAGACGGATCGGACTTGTCTTTTTAGGGGCAAATGCACTTCACATAACTAGCGGTTTGGCGCAATGGCGCTCGTCTCCGCCGACAGTTCGAGGAAGTCAAAGTCATCACGCTGGACGGTTTGGTGAGACGCCACTTCGCCAAGCCGCCGGGACGTTATGCGAAATGGGCTAGCGGTACAGAAAAATTGACAATTATAAGATTTTTTGCACATAATTGAAAAAAATTGTGTATCTTTGTATCGAATTTAAATGAAATTGAGAACGCAAATGAATTTACCAAAATATCCGCTGGCATCGAGTGACAGAATGATGACTTTTGAGTTTGTTAGCGAAGGTCCGAAAGGGCTTATTCACAAACTCGTTCGGTTTCAACCGACCAACTTAAAAAGCATCTACAACCTTGCGTTTGGCGACAAAGACCACACTACCGGAGAGATTGACGATGCAACAATCTCGAACAACGAGGATAGCGAAAAAGTGTTGGCGACCGTAGTTGCAACGGTTTACGCATTTACCGACAAGTACCCAGACTTGTGGATTTACGCTACGGGCAGTACGAAATCTCGAACTCGGCTCTATCGAATGGGAATCACGAAATATCTTTCGGAAGTTTCTGAAGACTTTGAGGTGTTGGGTGAACGGAATGACGACTGGGAAACATTTCAGAAAGACGTTGAATACGAAGGCTTTTTAGTTAGACGAAAAAATAAATAACCCAAAATCTATCACAATGAAAATAGTAGAAGAAATCAAAAACAGAAAAACTCCGATTGTTAGGGTTGACAGTTCGTTAGACAAATATGACGACAAAATTTTATTTCCCGACAAATTGGAGAAAGCAAACGAAATGTTACGGAAAATTGGACTTCCCAAACAGTGGATTGTAGAACAGCACTTCGCATAACTAGCGGTTTGGCGCAAGCGGGGCGTGGCTCGTTGACAGTTTGAGGAGATTAAAAACATATCGTGGATAGTTTTGGGAAATCCCCGCCTGCGCCAAGCCGCCATCCGTTATGCGAAAGCGTTCGCACGCTGTTGACAACGAAAAAATAAATTCGGTATAGGCGTTTAGGTCGCTGTTGATAGTTTAGTTATTATTCCTGCTTTTCGGCTCATTCATAACCATTCTTTTGATAGTTAAATCAACCGCAGGCGAACAGATTGTAACTTACGAATACGTTCTTGCAAAATAACAACAAAAACCAGCCCATAACTAGCGGTTTGGCGAAATGGCTACTCGTCTCCGCCGAAACATTTAGGAAATAAAAGACATCACGCTGGACAGCGTAGCCACTAACTCAAACGCCGCCACTTCGCCAAGCCGCCGGGACGTTAGGTGCAATGCGTTCGCACGCTATCGACAACGACCAACTAAAAAACAGAAAAAAACAATCTTCGACCAAATCAAGTATTTTTTGTATCTTTGCAAACATAAAATGAAAAAAATAATTTACATACTACCTTTTATTTTGCTTTCTCAACTGAACGCTCAATCAAGCGACCCGGAAGCTTTAAAAGCCAGCAGTCTGAACAACCGAAAGGCTTTGACTCAACCTGTGCCTGCAAACATTCAAAAATATTTTGATATTGCCATAAACGAAATAGAGCAAATGTTGAAAGGAGAAAAACCGTTGAGTTTCAAAAGAGCGGTTTATCTTGTAGAAAATGCGTATTTCGAAGGGCAGATTTGTTGGGACGAATACAATAATGAAATACTGAGAATAGTTCCCATTCTCAACAAAATGATTGATAATCGCGGTATACGAGGTCACAAGACAGCAGGAAATTGGGCGATATTTACTTTTATGTCAGACCGTATTCCCGAAAACAATAACAATCCATACCAATACGATTTTGAGAATTTTATGTGTGATACACACATCGAAAGTGGTATGGTTTCACGACTATTGAAAACAAAAAAAGGAACTTGTCGCTCACTACCGTATTTTTATAAAATTTTAGCAGACGAAATGGGCGCTGAAGCACATATTGCACTTGCTCCAATGCACGTTTATGTTAAACACAGAGACGAACAAGGCAATTGGTGGAACTTGGAAATGACAACAGGTTCTTTTTCTCGCTCAAGTTTCATAATGGAAAATTTCAATGTTTCAGAAGCGGCAGTAAGAAGCGGATTGTTTATGAAATCTTTATCCGATATTGAATCTGTTGCACAGTGCATAAACGACTTGTTGGTATTTTACGAGCGTAAAACAGGACGATATTCCGACGATTTCGTAAAAAAGTGTTATGAAATAGGTTTGCAATATTTTCCTGTCAGTTTATTACAACTTGTTAAAGTAAACGATTTGAAATTTCGCTTGGACAATAAAATGACCGATATGGGAATGAACAACTATTGGCAAATCATCAATCATCCCGAACTTTTAAAAGAGTTTGAAATAATGCATTCTGTGTCCGAGTATCTTTCAGAAATTGGCTTTACTACGATAAGTCCCGAAGATTACGACAGACTAGTTACGGAATTAAGACGACTACAAAATAAATCAGAATCCAACAAATAAAAAACTTAATAACCACCAAAGATATGAGAAAGCAAATTTTATTTTTAAGTACAGCAATGTTTTGTGCATTAAGTATTTTTGCACAAACTCCTTTCGACAGTTTTGCCCCAGAGCAAAGCGTGAAACGAATGATTGAATTGCCACAAACACAATTCAAAATCACAAATACGAATCCCGACAGCGAGATTCGTTATGTAGAATTTGACAGACAAGCAATGTCTTTAACTCTGTTTGATGAAAACGAAAATGTGATTCAAACGCTTGTGTTTAATCCAAACGAGAAAAAATGGAATGCGATGGACCCGCACGCCCATCACTATTACAGCACAAGTCCGTATGCGTTTTGTCTTAACAATCCAATTCGTTTTATCGACCCTGACGGCAGAGATGTTTGGGAAATAAATCAGCAAGGAAAAATCACTTGGATTGAAGAACATAATCAAACTGTGTTTCAAGTAATAGATGCTAACAGACAAAGAATTGAAGGGCAGTCAATCACTTTTGACAATATAGTTGTAGAATCCCATAGAAATATCGCAATAAATTCGACACAATCATACGATGTAATTCGAGTTAGAGGAGATGCTAACGCTACAAATTTATTTGAGTTTTTTTCCAATAATATTACAGGTAGCCCAACTCAAGTAGAATTTAGCCACGCAATGACAGGTGTTGCAGGAGATAGAGGTCGGAATTATATCACGACCTCACACGAAGCAAGAAGAGAATCTGGAATGTCTCACTTACTACAGGGGCAACTTTTTAACGGATATACGATAAGAGAGTTAAATCACAGCCATCCAGTTACAGCAGGCCCCGGTGATTCAGATTTGCGATTTACAGATTGGGTTACAGGGAGACTTCAAAATCAAGGACTAACTATTCCCTGTTTCAATATCTATCACGTTCCTACTAGGCAAAAAATACCATTTAGCAGATAAAACTAAAAACAGGAGAGTATTTTTATGAAAAAAGAAATAGTGATATTGTTTTTATTAACTTTGGGACTAACAACGATGAATGCACAATCAACTTTGAGAGCGAAGAGGTCTAACATTTATCTCTCCCATTTAATTGCTAATGACAGTTTGTTTTTGCAGAAATTAGATTCTATCATTTTCAACTTTAATTGTACAGAAATTGAGAATAAAAACAACTTGAGAGTGTTCAATGTGTACAGTAAAAAAAATAAACAGAAAGAAAATAGTTACAGACTTTCAATTCAACTTGATAACCAATTGCATCTTTTGAACAAAAATGAAGTAAAAGGATACTTTTGATTAAATGGCTATACTTTTTTTTGGTTTTACAACATCCCTCCAAAGTTATTTTCTTTATCCAATAAAAATAAATCATTTACATATTCAGACTTAATTGTACCCACAAGTCACGTTCAATTTGAGTTTGACTACACAGAGGGAATTTTAACATTGACAGAGATTATAGGTTGCTATTAACATAACAAATGAAAAAGAATTTTCTATAATAGAAAAAAAGAAAATGCACTGCACCTAACTAGCGGTTTGGCGCAATGGCGCTTGTTTCCGCAGACAGTTCGAGGAAATCAAAGTCATCACGCTGGACAGTTCAGTGATACGCCACTTCGCCAAGCCGCCGGCTCGTTAGGTGTCAGCGGGGGACAGCGTGACAAAGCGTAGAAATAAATGAAAAATTAAAAAAATATAGCCATGAAAAAATATTTGAATTTGCTGATTGCAGTTGGAATTGTTTTTGGACCGACGAGTTGTCAAGAAATAACTTGTCCTGAATTTAACGAGGAAATTTTGACTTGGATACCATACCAAGAAGATGATAAGATTGAGTTGTATTCCCAATTGAAAGATTCAACGATAATCGTTCTAATCAATAGCGTTGTGGTAACACACACTACAAGTTATAATACAGGAAAAGATTGCGGTCATTGTGATGACGATATTCACATAAGTGGTTCTAACTTTTATGTTGAAATATATTTGAAAGACGGTAAAACACGAAGTCAAAACATTCGACTTGGCGACTCGCATTTTTCGGCTTATTCAGAATCCAAAAAATTTCTATTTGACAACAAGGAATACGAAGTTGCACGAACTTTTGACAGCAGTAGCGGAATGTTTAAAAAATTAATAATGGCAAAAGACATTGGAATTATTGGACTAATTGACATTCACGACAATACTTGGATATTGAAAACCGATATAAAAAACAGAAAGAGTAGTGAGCCAAGAAGAATAACAATTAACAATAGGTCTTGTTGAAAGACAATGCCGAACGCCTAACTAGCGGTTTGGCGAAATGGCGCTTGTCTCCGCCGACAGTTCGAGGAAGTCAAAGTCATCACGCTGGACAGATTTGTGAAACGCCACTTCGCCAAGCCGCCGGGGCGTTAGGCGAAAGCGTTCGCACGCTGTCGGAAACGGGAACTAAAAAATGAAATAACAATTAAACGAAACTAAAAAATGAAACAAGAAATGAAGACATCAAATTCAAAAAAAAAATCAATTCAATATAGAACAATATGATACAGAAAATTAAAAAACAAAGTTTGAGCAAAACGCTCATTATCTCGTTCGCCTTTTTCGGCTTGAGCATTGGCGCTGTAACGGCGCAGGACAACAACAAAGAAGCCTTATTGCAAGGCATAGGATTTACTCTAACGCCGCCTGCTGATGCAACAGACGGAACAAACAGGAATCCGTACGGCAATGGAACAAAAGCATTCAATCCGCAGCACGAGTTGTATCTCAACCACAATGTTGGCAACGCCAACCGGATTAGCCAAACCTACGACAGAGGAGCGTTGATAGGCGAGCGTCATCACGGACGATTAGTGCATTATTTGAGGTCATTCTCAGGAAATTTTACCGGAAACGGAAAGAGAGATTTCGTAATGGAATTGAGTTTACACTCAACCGGCGGCGAATTACGCTTGCTTTTAAGAGACAAAAATGACAATGAATTAGAACAGTTAGTATTAACTACTCTTCCAACTTTTGCAGGTGCAAATGATACTATCAAACCGTGGGAAATCAACTCGGTCTTAGCCGCAGCAGTGGGCGATTTTAACGGAGATGGAAAAGACGAAATTGCTATATATCACCCAATGGACGAAAAAATCGTTATTTATGGTTTGGATGAGGACAACAAACTTACGTTGTTAAACGATAATGTTTATATACCACGACGTCTCGACTATACACTCCCTATCGTGAACTTCCACGATATTTATGCGGTGTCTATTGCTGCCGGCGACCTCAATGGCGATGGCATAGACGATTTGGCAATAACACTCAGCAGGCACAGTTGGTTCCGCGGTATGGACCATCCATACGCATACGCCACGTTGGCAATTCTCCACGCAAATCCTTCGGGCAACACAATCAACTTTACGGCTGTACAATCGCCCGATTTTACAGGCGACAATACCGTTATCCCTTTGAGATTTAACAACCGCTCGGGACACGATGCCAACACAGACAGATTGCTGCGCGCCGCAGGAGTTGCCATTGGCGATATTGACGGAGACGGCAGAAACGAAATAGTGGTTTCGGGAGTATATACACCTCCTGACAACCATCATAACTATGCTCGTACTAATTATTGTTATGAAGCAACCGCCTACTTCAAAGGCAATGGTGCGGTAGCAAGAGGTACATACGAAAGCGGCTGGTTTCGCGATGCTTTTTCCATACATCACGGAATGCGAGATATCAACACTGTTCAGTCGCGGTATGCTCCGATTTCTATGGTTACTTTTAAGGCGCAAGGCAATGGTTTTCCGGCACATATATGGGCGGGCGGCATAGAGCTTAAATTAGAAGGCAACGATTTCACTGTGGTGGACGACGGTCGCGTAGGCAGGATGCCCAATGTCCAATTTCCTGGGTGGATGGCTCTCCCCGCCGCGAGCGTACCGCGCCTGATGTATGAAATGTGGCCCCATTATGAAACGTGTCCATTCAGTGAACCCCACAATGCAGATAATAGACATGAAAATGTAGAAAGAATTTGGTATCCCGAAGTAATAGCAGGCAATTTCGATGGAAGTTTGAACGGAAAAGAAGGTATTGCGGTGGTTGTCGGAACACATCTTAAAGAAGTCCAAGAAGTTCCTGATTATCGTCAATTTGATACATATAGATATGGCGTGTTTATCCGCCACAATACTTACACCGGCGCGCAATCTACCGGTACTTTTCCTAATATAGCTTTGCTGCCAAGTGCCGAAAAAGTAATGCAAGCCGAAGTTAACGTTAGCACTCCTTTGGTCAATATTTCCCTTGCGCCTCTTATTCTCAATGATAGAAGCGCTATGATTACATTTAGAGAAAAGTCTTATTTCTTTTCCACTCCCAATATCAGTGCCGTATTGCAGGCTGCGCCAAGTTTCAGCGAATTAGACTACGACAGAGGAACTACTTCTTATGCTGTTTCGCAAGGCTCGGGAAGTGGAGAAAAACAAGGTATTACTACATCTTCGGGAGTTAAGTTTGGTATTGAGATAGAATTTTCATTCTTCGGACTGTTTGGATCAGGAATAGATGTAAGTCGCACGCTGACTAGTAAAATCGGCTCAGAATGGGAAAAGTCAAAGGAAATAACCTATACAACATCATTTAGTTCGGGCGGCGACCAAGACCGCGTTTATCTAACAATGACTCCATATACAAAATATTATTACGATATGTTTGTACCCGAAACAAAAATACCTACACTGATAGAGTATCAAAATTTCAAAAAACAACATCAAACATTGATGAACAGTTTTAATCCAAATGCTCACAATGCTGTGGAAAATGCGATGGAAATACTAAAATTGGCAAAACTGATTGAGGACACAGACAAACAGATAGCAAACGGTGCAAACTACGGCGATATTATTCCCGAATCCATAGTGGACTATACAGTAAGTATGCCCGATAATATCGTAAGAACAAATTTGACGGTTGACCGCTACGACGAACTTGCCGAACAATTTGGTTACGAAAAAATCCGTAACAATGTATTGCTGCCAACATATAGATGGGGCGACCCTTCTTCGTACCGCTCAAATATTTTAGGACTTGATGTTTTCGCCATAGGAGGCAATAACGCGGAAGATTGGGAAACTGTAACCAACAGCGGCTCTGCCTCCACAACTAAAAGCATAGAAATTTCCCAATCGCACACCCTGAACACAACTTGGGGCGCATCCAAAGAACTTGAAATTATGGTAAAAGCAGGCATTTTTACCGGCGGAGGTGTTTTTGGTACCGAATACGAGGGTGGAATGTCAAGCACCAGAACCTCAGGAGTAAATTTTTCGGGCGAAGTTGCCAATATGCCGATTATGGCAGCAGGCTACGGTTTTAGTTGGAATTTCTTAACACACAAGAAAAGAATAAATGATGCAGAAGTTTTTGTATTGGAATACATAACAAAAAATGTCAATCCAATCGGAATTACTCCAAGCAACTTAATCCTTACCGAGCCTGTGGCAGGCGAAACACCGTCAGTCGAAATCACGCATACAAACTTAGGCTTTACCGCAGCAATGGAATGGAACGACAGCCCTGCAACATTTGCCGCAGGACAAGAATACACCGCAACCATCACGTTGACGGCAAAATCGGGTTATATGTTTAGAGCTTTTTCAAGCAACGAAGATATTAAAGACTTTACAATAAACGAACAGCATCTGCCCGAATTTGTAAATAACAGCGAAGGCGGCAGAGAACTTGTATTTACTGTAACATTTTTAGCATCAGGAGAAACAAGTATTTCAGGTATTCAAAGCACAAACATAACTATTTATCCAAATCCGGTAAAAGACATTTTAATAATTAACAATGGACAATTAAAAGTCAACAAGGTGGAAATTATCGATTTATCAGGTCGTTCCTTAGTTGCCTTAAAATCCCCAGATTCCCAAATAAATGTTTCAATTCTACCGCGTGGCATTTATGTTGTAAAACTTGAAACGGATAAAGGTGTTGTATCAAAGAAATTAATAAAAGAATAAAAACAAAAAATGCCGTCGCATAACTAGCGGTTTACCTTCGGTGCTACTTCGTGGTGGCGAAATGGCTACTCGTCTCCGCTGAAACTTTTAGGAGATAAAAAACATCACGCTGGACAGGTTTGTGAAACGCCACTTCGCCAAGCCGCCGGCTCGTTATGCGCAAGCGGCGGACAGTGTAGCGAAACAATGACAACGAATAATAGATAATGAAATATGATAATAAATCTCGAAAAAATTAAACAATTTATTGGCAAACGGAAAGTTGCATTTATTGCCTCTGTTGACAAGGACGGATTTCCAAATGTTAAGGCAATGTTGCGCCCACGAAAAATAGAAGGTCTGAAAACTTTTTATTTCAGCACGAACACTTCTTCGATACGTGTTCAGCAATATCGTGAAAATCCGAAAGCCTGTGTTTATTTTTTTCGCAAAGGTTTAGTAAAATATCAAGGTGTTATGTTGAAAGGAACAATGGACGTGCTTGAAACAGACGAAATCAAAAAGGAACTTTGGCAATTCGGAGATAAAATATTTTATCCCAAAGGCGTGACAGACCCCAATTATTGCATTTTGAAATTTACAGCAACCTCAGGGAGATATTATTGCGATTTAAAAACAGAAAGTTTTGATATAGAAAAAAGATAGAAAATGCCAGCGCATAACTAGCGGTTTGGCGCAATGGCGCTTGTTTCCGCCGACAGTTCGAGGAAGTCAAAGTCATCACGCTGGACAGTTTTGCGAGACGCCACTTCGCCAAGCCGCCGGGGCGTTAGGCGT
>JAIRJR010000226.1 GCA_031260575.1 Tannerella sp. | reverse complement strand
ATAACAAACAGGTATTTAAAATGGTTATTGTATTTTGAATGATTTTGCGATACAAAGAAACAAATAAAAAATTGATTGGTTCAAATTAACAAAAAAAAAAATCTGTAGCATTCAATTTTTCTCGTTATTTTAAATTCTATCCCAAGTCTGCTTCTTCCTTTGGCAACTCCCAATATGTATCGTCAATCGCTTCCTCCTCTTCAGTCTGGAATGGGTCAGCCGGAGGAGGAGGGCCTGAATGGCGAAAATAGAAAGCGAAGGCTATGCCTGTGAGCAATCCGGATAGATGTCCTTCCCATGAAACAGAAGTATATTTATACAATGAAGGGAAAAAAGCCCATATAAAGCCACCGTATAAAAAAGCGACTAACAAGGCAAATGCCATTTGGCGTGGTACTTTTCTGATCACCCCGCTGATAAAATGAAATCCTGCCAATGCATAAACCAATCCGCTGGCGCCAACATGAACTGAATTGGCTCTACCCATGAACCAGGTCATCATTCCACTTGTCAGATAAAGACACAACAAAATCTGCCACGATTTCCTTCTAAAAAAAAGGAACAAGCCAAATACCAACAAAAATAGAGAAGGTGTGTTCGACATCAGATGGTTAGCCCCTTCGTGCAACAACGGCATGGTGATAATACCGGTTAAACCTTTCCATTCCAACGGATAAAGACCGAATTTAGTCAATCCGACAGAACTAATTATTTCAATCAGATATACGATCCAAGGCAATGAAACGATTAGTAATGCACAAAACGTTGAAAGATAAGCTTCTTTTTTGTCGGCGTCCATCGTTAAAGTTGAGAATTGAATAACTGAGTAACTGGTTTCTTCTACTCCGGGAATACGATCGACAATTGTTGTTGGTCGTGTTTGTTTTTTTTCTTTTTCGGCTCGGTCAATACTTTACGTACGTATTCGGGGGTGGTTTCGTTGACGGTGTGTATGGGAAGTTCGCGGCAGGTAATGAAATATTGCGCTTTTTTCATCACTACACCTATTTTTTTCAACTGTGCCGATGTGAGATTTCCGTAACGACGTGAAGTTACAATCAATTTAGCCGATTTTACACCAATACCGGGGATGCGTAACAGCATGGAATACTCTGCCTTGTTGATATCTACGGGAAAATGTTCGGGGTGGCGGAGCGCCCATGACAATTTGGGGTCGATTTCGAGGTCGAGATTCGGAAAGCTGTCGTCTACGATTTCGTGCACCTTAAATTCATAAAAACGTAAAAGCCAATCAGCTTGATACAAGCGATTTTCACGAACTAAAGGTGTTTGTTTGATGGCAGGCAGACGGGAATCGTAAGCGTTGACCGGTACAAATCCGGAATAATATACACGTTTCATGCTGGGACGTTGGTAAAGCGCTGATGTTACGCGAAGTATGTCTTTGTCGGTCTCAGGTGAAGCGCCGACGATCATCTGCGTGCTTTGCCCTGCCGGAACAAAACGGGGCGCATGGCGGAATTTTCTGCGGTCTTCTTTGCTTTGTAACATGCCCTGTTGTATAAAACGCATCGGCGCGAATACGCTTTGAAAATCTTTTTCGGGGGCCAGCATTTTCAGGCTGTTTTCATTCGGAATTTCAAGATTTACACTCATCCGGTCAGCATATATTCCGGCTTCAGCGACCAACTCCTGACTGCACCCCGGAATACTTTTAAAATGAATATAACCGTTGAAGCGATTTTCTGTACGCAAGTCTTTGACCACGCGAACCATTCGCTCCATCGTATAATCGGGATTACGTACAACGCCTGAACTGAGGAAAAGGCCCTCAATGTAGTTGCGTCTGTAAAATTCAATCGTTAAGCCGACTAATTCGGTTACGGAAAAAGTTGCCCTTGGAATGTCATTACTTCTTCGGTTGATACAGTAGGCACAATCGTAAATACAATGATTGGTCAGCATGATTTTCAGCAAAGAAACACACCGCCCGTCTTCTGTAAAACTGTGACAAATACCCATTCCACCTACCGTATTCCCTAATCCTTTCGCCGGATTATTGCGAACTGTACCGCTGGAAGCGCAGGAAACGTCATATTTTGCCGATTCTGCCAGTACCTTGAGTTTATCTAAAATTGTTTCGTTAATCACATTATCCTCCTCCATGCTTCATCACCTCGTTCGAGGCTTCCGATTCGAGATGTTCGCCTACATTTTTGTCGAAAGTAATCTTAAATGAATAAGCAAACTGACAAGGTTTTGTTTGAGGGAACGACAATTTGAGTCCTTCATCGGTTTGTTGCCAGGAAATTCTTTCATTCGATCCCAATAATTGGATGTTTTGAATTTTGGCATCTGCAATTGTTAGATTGTCAAGTGATTTAATGATTGTTCCTGCATCGTCCCAATTCAGGACAATCGCATAGAAATCATTATTTTTGGTGGTGAAGCGCATATCGCGGGCAGTATAAACGGTCGCCGCGTTGTCAGTAAACGAACCTTTAATCATTTCGGCATCACCTTCGCCGAAACGTTTCCAACAACGCGTCCCATAAATAGCTTCACCGTTGATTTTCAACCATTTTCCAATATCAAGAAGAACTTTCTGCTGCTCTTCCGTAATGGTTCCGTCGGCTCGCGGGCCGATATTCAATAGCAGGTTTCCATTTTTACTGACAATATCAATCAAATCATGTACAATCTGTTCGGCTGTTTTATTTTCTTCGCCATCAATGTAACACCATGATTTTTTTCCGATGGAAGTATCTGTTTGCCATGGAAATAGCATCATTTTGCCCGATTTTCCGCGTTCTACATCCCATACCTGAATATTCGTTGGATAACCCTGTTTGGTATTCACCACCACTTGTTTACCCCAATCCATGGCATTATTGTAATAGTAAGCTAAGAATTTATTGAAATAGGGCATCAATACCGGGTTACTTACCGTCCAATCGAACCAGATTAACTCCGGCTGATATTTGTTGATCAATTCGTAGGTGCGTGTCAGCCATTCGCGGGCTACGCTTTCGTCATACATTTCTTGCTTGGGAAATCGGCGTCCGTATAATGATAGGGTGGTATCCTGCACATCAGACGGAAAGTTCATGCCGCCGTTATAGAACCAGGCATTTTCGGCACGGTGTGTAGAAAGGCCGAAAACCATATTCTCGCGTTCCACAGCCTGTTTGAGTAGCCCTATGATATCTTTTTGGGGTCCCATCTTCACGCTGGTCCACTCATTCAAATCACTATCATACATCGAAAAGCCATCGTGATGTTCGGCTACAGGTACAACATATTTTGCGCCGGCATCTTTAAAGAGTTTAGCCCATTCATCGGCATTGAATTTTTCAGCTTTAAACATTGGAATAAAATCCTTGTAACCGAACTGTGTATGGTCGCCATATTTTTCAACATGATGTTTGTACTCTCTCGAATCTTTCCGGTACATATTGCGCGGATACCATTCGTTTCCGAAAGCGGGAACCGCATAAACACCCCAATGGATGAAAATGCCAAACTTCGCGTCACAAAACCATTCCGGGAATTGATAATTCCCGGCGATATTGTCCCAATCGGGTTGAAAAACCTCTGTCCCTTTCGGCGATGCTACCGAATCAATATTGATCACTTTTGATGGATTGGTCTGACAGGCAACCAATAAGAATGTTGCACAAAAAATCATAGATAAAACTTTCATAATATGTTGATTAAAAAATAGTTAATAATTCCGTTCCATAGCCTTTTCATTTACGGACTCTAAAAGACGGTCTTGGTTTGAGGGGATAGAAAGTCTTTCCATCACCTGATTGAGCGCTTCAATCCAAGCATCGAAAGCCTGATGACGGCTGATATACGCTTTGGCCATTGCGTTCAAACCATGCGGGGTCATTTCGTTTGATAATTCATGAAGCCTGCCTGCAGGAGCCGGTTCCAATGATGAAAGCAGCAAAGGATAAGCCGGTTGAGTAGTTGCAAATCCCCGAGCTAATGCCGAACCGATAACACCTACTCCCAAAATGCCGATCGTGGGTAGATTTGTTGTTAGTTTTGTCATTATTCTTTTTTTCTGAAATGCAAAAATAATCATTCTTCCGGGTTTCTGCGAATAATTTGACTTTTTTCATGGGTACGCGCTTTGATTAAACGAAAATTTCTTTTACTTTTGTGCTCAAAATCGAATATTTTAAATCAATATGAAACATCTAAATTATATTTTGGTAGCGGCTTACGGTCTGTTTTTGTTTTCCTGTAGTGGTGGAAATAATGCAAAGGATAATCGCGAAGTCAAACAAGCATCATCCGAGGTAGTGTCAAACGAAGCGGAAAACGATGATCGGGGATATATTGTGAAAGTAGGGGATATGGCTCCGGACTTCACTTTTACGACAACAACCGGTCAGACGCTTAAGCTGTCCGAATTGCGTGGACGGGTTGTGATGCTGCAATTTACGGCAAGTTGGTGTGTAGTATGTCGCAGGGAAATGCCTTTTATAGAAAAAGATATCTGGCAGAAACATAAAGACAATCCCAATTTTGCGTTGTATGGTATCGACCGCGATGAACCGCTGGACACAGTGAAGGAATTTGCCGTTCAGACAGGCATTACTTATCCAATGGCGCTCGATCCGGGTGCGGATATCTTTGCTTTATATGCAGACCGCCGGGCAGGAATCACCCGAAATGTGATTGTCGACCGTGAAGGGCGGATTGTGATGCTTACACGGTTGTACGATGAAGCAGAATTTGCCGCCATGTGTAAGAAAATTGATGAATTGTTAAGTTAATTATCCATTATTATCGTTATTCATTTCTTTGTATGCCTTTACGATTACCGGAAAATTTGCCTGCTATCGAATTGCTGAAGAAAGAGCATATCTTGATTACGGATTCATTGAATGGGATGGGACAGGGGCAACGTCCCATCCGTTTGGTGGTTTTAAACCTGATGCCCCTGAAAATCACGACCGAAACAGATATTGTCCGATTACTCAGTCATTCTACGTTTCAGATTGAAGTAGATTGGATGAAAATAAAAAACCACATTTCAAAGAATACGCCTGCCGCACATATGGATACATTTTATAAAGACTTTGATGCTTTGAAAGACAGACATTATGACGGTATGATTATAACCGGAGCGCCGGTCGAAAAATTGGATTTTCATGAGGTAACGTATTGGGATGAGTTGACCGGTATTTTTGAATGGGCGCGTACAAAAGTGGGGTCTACATTATATATATGTTGGGCGGCGCAAGCGGCATTGTATCATTACTACGGCATACCCAAATATGATTTACCTTCAAAGCAGTTCGGAATCTTCAAACATACGGTGAATTCGCCTTTTTTACCGATATTTCGAGGTTTCGATGATGAATTTTTTGTGCCACATAGCCGTCATACCGAGATTCGCAGAGAAGATATTCTGAAAGTCTCTGAGCTTACTTTAATTTCTGAAAGTGATGAAGCCGGTGTTTATATGGTAATGACTCGCGAAGGTCGTGACTTTTTCGTTACCGGC
Organism: Tannerella sp.; assembly: GCA_031260575.1. Lineage (GTDB taxonomy): Bacteria > Bacteroidota > Bacteroidia > Bacteroidales > Tannerellaceae > Tannerella. The sequence goes on along the minus strand of JAIRJR010000226.1, from coordinate 4,427 downwards.
CATTCGGAATATGCACCCTATGCGCTTAGGGATGAATACATTCGTGATACCGGCAAAGGATTGCCCATCACCATTCCGGTCAATTATTATCCAAACGATGATGCTTCCAAACCACCGGTGGTACGTTGGCGAAGTCATTCCAATTTGTTATTTACCAACTGGTTGAATTATTATGTTTGTCAGGAGGAGATCTCTTATGACAAGAGCTGGTCCAATTGAATTATTGTCTCCAGCAAAAGATTTGGAATGCGGCATCGAAGCCATTCGACACGGCGCTGATGCCGTCTATATCGGTTCTCCCAAGTTTGGCGCCCGTTCAGCCGTTGGAAATAAAGTAGATGATATCCGCAAACTGTGTGATTTTGCACATATTTTCAATGCTAAAGTCTACATTGCATTCAATACCATATTGTTTGACAATGAATTACAAGAAGCGGAAGATCTGATCCACCAATTATTCAATGTAGGCGCTGATTCGTTGATTATACAGGATATGGGAATAACACAACTCAATTTGCCCCCCATACCTTTACACGTAAGTACACAGGCCGATAATTGTACAACCGAAAAGATCGTTTTCTGGCAGCAGATGGGATTTAGACAGGCAGTATTGGCTCGTGAATTGTCGCTGGATGAAATCGAAACAATAGCCCGCCAAACGTCTATCAGATTAGAGGCTTTCGTACATGGCGCTTTGTGTGTCAGTTATAGCGGACGTTGTTACATAAGCGCTGCCATGTGCGGACGGAGTGCAAATCGGGGCGAATGTGCCCAGTTTTGCAGACTTCCCTATACAATGATAGATGCAAACGGCAAAACAATCGTTGCCAACAAGCATTTACTTTCACTGAATGACTTGAATCTTACGGACGAATTAGAAGCCATGATGCAGGCAGGCATATCATCATTCAAGATTGAAGGTCGCTTGAAAAATGTTACTTACGTCAAGAATCTTACAGCATATTATAGAATGAAGTTGGATGAAGTGTTTGCCAAAAATCCCCTTTTCTACCGTTCGTCGTCAGGAACATCTTCGTATACCTTCACTCCCCATCCCGAAAAGAGTTTTAACCGCGGATTTACATCTTATTTTTTGTATGGTCGTCAACCGGACATCACTTCGTTCGATACCCCCAAATCCATTGGCGAACAAGTCGGAACGGTGAAAGAACTGAAAGGCAACTCATTTATTATAACCGGACGGCAACAGGTGAATAACGGCGACGGACTTATTTTTATCAATGTACGCGGCGACTTGGAAGGTTTTAGGGTAAACCGTGTCGAAGGCAATCAGATTTTTCCGTTGAAAATTCCCGCCGGTTTACGTCCCAAAACCGTTATTTACAGGAATTACGATAAATCGTTCGAAGATATGCTGTCGAAACCATCGTCAGAAAGAAAGTTGCCGGTAAAGATGGAATTGAGTGAATCTGATTTGGGTTTTGTCCTATCCATTACCGATGAGAACGGCGTTCATGCCGTCATAACCAAGTCTTATCTCAAAGAAAAAGCCATGCGTAATCAGACAGATCATATTCGTAGTCAATTGGCAAAGTTGGGAAATACGCCTTTTCGAGCCGATGAAATCGTGATTAATTTGCGCGAACCCCGGTTTATTCCGTTATCAATATTGGGAACAATGCGTCGTGAAGCAGTAGATAAATTAATTCAAACGCGTCGAAATAACGTCCTGCGCGAGCTTGTAATGAAAAATAACTATGCAAATTCATCCATTGAATATCCATCCAAACACTTGGACTATACTACGAATATCGCCAATCAAAATGCACGATCATTCTATCGTCTACACGGAGTGGAAACCATGGAAGATGCTTTTGAAATCAATCCACAGCATAAAGCGCCCCTGATGTTTACAAAACATTGCTTACGGTATAGCATGGGTTGGTGTCCCGGGCACCATACCCGGAAATCGCCTTTTCAGGAACCATTTTTCCTGATTCACAAACAAATCAAGTTGCAATTGAAGTTTGATTGTGAAAAATGTATGATGCAAATTACTGAATTAGATGTGATGGGTAAGAACTAAAACACTACACTCAAATCGATGCCAAACCGGAAAGGTCGCCCTTTTTGCATCAAGGGTTGACCCAGCGATTCGAAGTAAAAGACAGAAAAATCCGAATTCAACGTGTTTTTTGTCCAAACGGAGAGTTCGAAAATATGTTTGCGGATACCGGCTTTCAGGTTGAGTGTGCCGTAAAAATTTTGAAAGATGCTGTTGTCAGTGTTCCAATAGATTTTTCCGGCAGCGTTGTAATGCGCCTGTATATTGATTCCATCAATCCATTGACCGGTGAAATTGTTTCTGTAAACGGCTCCAAGTGAGAGCGTATGTTGAGGTGCATAGGGAATAAATTTTCCGGAATAATCGATGCTGTCAATCTTACTTTGTAATGTGGCATGTGTGAAACCATAGTTGGCGCTCACATTCAGGTTGTCCGACAGACGCGCCGTAAGGCTCACGTCAAGTCCCTTGCTTACGGCTTTCCCCGAATTGGTCAACATGCGACCCTGTCCACTGTTTACGAAGTTGGTCAGTTGAATATCGCGAATGTCAATGTAAAACACAGCTATCTCTCCGTAAATCAGATTTTTGATCAGTTCGCCCTTCCATCCCGCTTCGTAGTTCCAACTGTATTCGGGTTTGTATGAAACGGCGTCTCTAACGTTTACAGGTGCGTTTGTGGGCGCATATTTTTCCTGTAAAGCCTGTTGAACCAGATCGGAAAACATTTGAATATTGAATCCACCGGCTTTGTAACCATTGGCTGCGGAAAGGTAGACATAATTACGGTCGTCAAATTCGTATTTGAATGCAAGTTTGGGCAGGATTTCTGTAAATGATACGGATTCAACGCCTTGTAATGTTGTATCGGCATGAGTAACCATCGACATGCCATTCGGCATTTGGACATTCAAATCCATTCCGACCTGAGAACGGTAATCCAACTTTGTCTTTTCGTAATCCAATCGTATACCGGCAGTTACCGACAATCCTTCTGTAAATAGATTATTGTATGTGGACTGGTGAAAAATTGCACCTCCCAAAGTGGGTGTTTTGAACCGGCTCGGAATTGGAATATTCGTATCCAATACAGTCATCTTGGGCGCTCGCGGATTATTTGCATGGATTTGATCGAACACGGGCTGCATGATTTGTTTTACACCGTCTTGTCCCATTACAGTCGACATATTCGTCAACATATTACTTGAAAAACCATATACGCCAAATAACCATTGATAATTGCTTGTCGAATTCGATTTCACCGTGATTTCTTCGGACAAAGTGTTCAGGTATTGTTTGTGACGCATCGAAAAGATGGATTGTGGTGTATAGTCCAAATCCATTTGCATATCATCGTCTAAATACTGCCAACCGGTTGAGGCATTCAACAGGATACGGTCGTTCGTGTAATTGAGATTAAAATTTCCGCCAACAACTTGTCTTTGATAAGTTCCGGGATCGTTATAGTTTGGATTACAGACCTTTCCGTCTGTGTATTTACCGTACGGGAAAGCGCCTTGATCGGAATAATCATAGTTTGCCATTAGCCGGGCAGTCCAACCGTCGGTAATTGCCCAGTCAAACCTTACGCGTCCGCCTGCCGATTTCATCGTGTCTTCTTTCTTCCCTGTGTATAGATTGGTAAAGTATCCTTGATGTCCGTTATAATATCCGCTGATTGATAATCCGGCATTTTTACCGATTTTATTGGATGTGGTACCGTTGATCCTGATTAGTCCGTGATTTCCTTTTGTCAGTGTAATTTTTGTTCGTGAATAATCAAGCGGAGAATGTGTGAAGATATGAATAATTCCACCCATTGCATTTCGTCCGTATAATGTTCCCTGTGGACCGCGCAGCACTTCAATTCGTTGAATATCAATAAAATCAAAATCGAATGCCGATTTATCCAAATAAGGAACATTATCTACATACATTCCGATTGTCTGTCCGGTACTTCGCTCACCGATGCCTCTCACATAGACAGGTGTCGTCATTTTAGAGCCATAGTCGGGAATAAAAAAGTTCGGTATCGTCGCACTTAAATCCTTTACCGACATCACTTTCATTCCGTCAATTTGCGACGGAGTCAATAAAGATACGGACGCAGGCAACGATTTCACCGCATTTGTTTCTTTAATGGATGAAATGACGACCACTTCATCCAAATGATACAACTTCAATGTGTCTGAGAAATTTATATTTATCTCACTATAAGACCATTGTATACATATAAAACCTCCAAACAGAATCCAAAAAATCTTTTTCATATACTTTTTTAAAATTGGCTGCAAAGTAAAGAACAATTTCTTGTTGCGGCAATCGCTATATATAGTGATTTTTTTTGGAATTGCACTCAACTTGCACTATCTTTATGTAAACCTGAACATAGGCTGCGTCT
>JAIRJR010000191.1 GCA_031260575.1 Tannerella sp. | reverse complement strand
TGCCTAACACGATTCCGGCGCCGATTGCAACCAGAAGAAAGGCGATAAAAGCATCCATTTTCATCCATGAGACCAACAGAATCAATACGATGAGACTAACAATTACAATGATAATCACTTGAATACCTTTTTAATCCATTCTTTTATCTGTATATTCTGTATTTTCAATACTCAATTTTTTCCTTTCTTTTCCAACCGGAAACAATCAAAGGACAATACATCGTCGCTATAATCCGGATTTTTAAAATGGCTGCTGCAAATATATAACCCATCTTCCCTGATAAACATAATGCGCGGATTATAAATATATTCCGGAAACAGGGTTTCGCCAATAATCTGAAAATCGCGGTTCAGAATGATAATCGAAAAAACTTTTCGACCGTAATTCAATAGATCAATGAAGTACCCGGTTTCTTCCACTTCATTTTTAGGGTAAGCCAAACGATAATACACATCGCGGTAGGGGTCGAAATACAGGTTGCCGTAGTGGGATGATTCTAAGTCACTTTTAAATGTTGGCCCTGATGGCAATAATTCAGTAAATTCAACTTCACGCACATACCTACTTTTGACCGGAATCTTCCGGGCGGATAAATGATCGGGGGTTGTCACATAGATAGATTCATCAAAATGATACGAATAGATAAAATGCGTGCCGTCAAAACAGCGACTGAACTCTTCCTCGAGACCTGCTAATCTGTCTTTTTTATATGAAACAGGAAAAACAGGATGCTCGAAAGGAAGCGCTTTGATCTCTTTCGTATTCAAATCAAAGGTAAAAGTCGCCGGATTCGGTTCGGCAAACCGGCTCAATCCAACCGTATGATACAGTTTATTATCATATTCAATAATGGGTTGGTAAATAGATGACATTGAAGCGTAACTTCTTAATCCCATGCCGTTTACGTCTTTTCCGTAATTAATCCGTTCCTTTACCGCTGCCGTAGAATCTATCACGACAAATACAGGTTTCCTGTCCCGGTTTGTTAAATAAATCGTATTCAAGTCCTTGATATGGTATCCCAAAAGTCGTCCAACGCCATCAGGGCCTTCTAAGTAAGGTTTGATCTTATATAAAAACTTACCGGTATTCATTTCGTAAAACAGAATTTCATTCTTCCGCGCATTTTGAAAAGTCAGATATTCTTTTCCATCCGGATCTGTATAGGGAAATAAGGCCAAAATTACAGACTTGGTTTCTGAATCCAACTGAAAAGAAAGCGTTTTCTCTGATTTTATTAGGGTCACTGAATCTTCGCCCGCATTGTTCCCGCCGCACGAAAACAGGAATAAAATGAAAAGCGGGATAGATAATCTAATTAAATGCTGCATTCTATTTGTGATCTTATGGTCAACAAATATAATTATAATAATTCAAAAAGTATTATTTTTTATTGTTATCAAGTATTATTAACAATATATATTAATAATTAACATTAATAAAACGCATTTTAAAAACTGTTTTCGATAGAATAGCGCTTAATTCATTTAAATTGCTTACTTTTGCGCTCATAAGTGGTGACTGACAGAAACTTGAATAAATTAAAATCATAACGATATGCCTCAATCCATTTTTCCCCATCTGATTTCGACTCTTCTCTCGATCCCTGAAAGGCAAATCAGCAAAACCATCGAGCTGTTTGACGAAGGCGCTACCATTCCGTTTATCAGCCGTTACCGGAAGGAAGCGACGGGAAGCCTTGATGAAGTCGCGCTTGGAAATATCAAAAAACAATACGACAAACTCTGTGAATTGGCCAAGCGGAAAGAAACGATCATCCATTCGATCGAAGAACAGGAAAAGTTGACTCCCGAACTGAAGAAAAGGATAGAAGACTGTTGGGACAGTGTGGAACTGGAAGATATTTACCTGCCGTTCAAACCCAAAAGGCAAACACGGGCAGAAATCGCACGCAGAAAGGGATTGGAGCCGTTGGCAAAGATTTTGATGGCTCAAAACGAGCAAGATGTGCATGTAGCCGCCCGGCGTTTTGTAAAGGAAGATGTACCTGAGACTGAAGAAGCGCTACAAGGAGCACGCGATATCATCGCCGAATGGATCAACGAAAACGAATCGGCACGCAATGCGTTACGTAATATTTTCCATCGCGAAGCGGTTATTTCGTCCAAAGTCATCAAAGGAAAGGAAGAAGAAGGGGCTAAGTACCGCGATTATTTTGAATTTAATGAACCTCTATCTAAGTGTACTTCCCACCGTTTTTTAGCCATGCGACGGGGTGAGGCTGAAGAAGTTTTACGTGTAAATATTTCGCCCGATTCTGAAAAATGCCTTGAGGTTCTGAAGCGTAGATTCGTCAGGGGACGAACCCAATCGTCTGAACAAGTCGAGATTGCGATGAAAGACTGTTATAAACGTCTCTTAAAACCCTCCATTGAAACGGAATTTGCCGCATTGTCTAAAGAAAAGGCAGATAATCAAGCAATTAAAGTATTTGCTGATAATCTCAGGCAATTATTACTGGCGCCACCGCTTGGACCCAAACGCATATTGGGAATTGATCCCGGATATCGCACCGGCTGTAAATTGGTCTGCCTCGATGCGCAAGGATCGTTATTGCATAACGAAACGGTTTATCCGCATCCTCCTCAAAAAGATATGAGCAAAGCGGGCAATAAAATCGTCACTTTGGTAAGTACTTACGCGATTGATGCGATTGCCATCGGAAATGGAACAGCAAGCCGCGACACAGAGCATTTTGTTACAAATCAACGCTATGATCGTAAGATACAAGTATTTGTGGTTAGCGAAGATGGTGCGTCGGTCTATTCGGCGTCAAAGATAGCACGTGAGGAATTTCCCGATTACGACGTGACGGTTCGCGGTGCGGTCAGCATCGGCCGGCGATTGATGGATCCGTTAGCGGAATTGGTTAAAATCGACCCGAAATCAATCGGAGTCGGTCAATATCAACACGATGTGAATCAGACGGAGTTGAAGACCTCGCTCGACCGAACCGTCGAAAGTTGTGTAAACCGTGTGGGTGTCAACCTGAATACCGCAGGAAAACATTTATTGATTTATATATCGGGGTTAGGCCCTGCTTTGGCGCAAAATATCGTGGCATACCGCACGAAAAACGGCCCTTTCAAAAGCAGAAAAGAATTGTTGAAAGTACCGCGCTTGGGTGAAAAAATATTTGAACAGGCGGCGGGGTTTCTGCGGATACCCGAAGCTGAAAATCCGTTGGATAATTCGGCTGTGCATCCCGAAAGCTATCCGATTGTGGAAACCATGGCTAAAGATTTAGGTTGTGATGTTGCAGAATTAATCAGAAACAAAGATTTGAAAAAGAAATTGCAACTTGAAAAATATGTAAATCATCAAACAGGTATGCCTACCTTGTTAGATATCATGGAGGAACTGGATAAACCCGGACGCGACCCGCGTCAAACGATAAAAATCTTTGAATTTGCCCCGGATGTGTACACCATCCACGACCTGAAGGAAGGCCGGATTCTACCCGGTATTGTTAACAATATCACGAATTTCGGTTGTTTTGTGGATATTGGAATCAAGGAAAAAGGATTGGTGCATATTTCGGAAATGGCAGACCATTATGTCGCCGATCCTTACGGGATTGTTTCCATCCATCAGCATGTACAGGTTAAAGTATTAAGCGTCGACATGGAAAGAAAAAGGATTCAATTGAGTTTAAAATTGTAAATCATAATAGACACTGTATTTACCGTGTAAAAAATATTTTTATACACGATACTTGGATTAAATAATTATTTCATTTACTTTTGTACTTTCTTTTTGTTTTAAAAATGTAGACATGAATAAATATTTATATTTTTATATTGTGGTTTTTGCATACTTATTTAGCTCGTGTGCACATGACATCGCCATGCAGGGAGACCCGATTTATATCGACTCTATTTCTGTCCGGAACAAAATTAGCGATATATCATCCGGGAAAGAAATGTTATTTATTCCGACCTATTATCCATCCGAAGCCGATGCTCCCGAGTCTTATTCATGGCTATCATCCAATAATTCCATTGCGACGATCAACCGGGATGGCTTATTAACAGCCATAAATGAAGGAAAAGTTACCATTACATTGTCAGCAGTTGTACCCCGGAAAAAAGGCACAGTGGAATTATTCAATACGATGGAAATCAGTGTATTGCCAATTGCAATCGAAGGTATTCTATTGAACACAAGTAATTTACAAATGGTTAGTGAGTCTAACTTCACATTGACCGTTTCATTCATTCCTGCAAATGCCAAACCCGGAGAAATCGAATGGTCGTCCGACAACGAATGGGTAGCCACGGTTTCCGGTAATGGAGTTGTTTCGGCAAAAAGTGTGGGCAATGCCGTGATTACAGCCCGGTTAAAAGCAAATCCGGCCATAGAAGCGAAATGTAGTGTTATGGTAAACCCGATTGGTCTAACGGACTTCAGGTTTGTCCCGAATTTAGTTGATTCATTGGAAATCGGATTTACAAAAACGACTCAATTGGTCATTTTACCTGAAAATGCTGATCAAAGATTTTCGTATGTACTTTCCGATTATACAACTGCTTCTGTCGATGTTAATAACTTCAACGGACTATTTACGATTAGAGGTAGTTCAATTGATCCCTCCTTATGGGGAACAGGGCCAAAGAGTATGACCATTACAGCCACTTCGGCCGATGGTACTCGTCAGGCTGTGTGCACGGTTAAGGTTTATTCCGTACCTGATTTAGCAAAGGTAACGGTCAAAATGGAGGACAAGGACAGGAAAACATTCATTACACCAACATTTCATAACAATGGCTCGGCATCCATTCTGATAAAGCGTTTCAGATTGATGAATCGTTCTGACATATACGAGAGCATCATATTAAATGAAATAGTCGAACCGCATAAGGGCTATACACTGAATCAATCCATCGAATTCAAAGATATTCAATATAGCGACTTTCGCGCTGAATTTACCATCGAATTTCAAGGAAAAGAATATCGAATCGCTTCACCATACCCGGATTGGGGCAAGTGATGCCGTCAGGTATGTAGTCATTTACGAGACACAGATTCCAAATCCGCGCCGGCATCGCCGGTCACTTTTACTGTCTTACGCCTGTTAAATATTTCCGTGAGCTTGTCGAAATCCTTATTGTACATAATGCCGACACCCTGCCTTGTTTGTGCTTTATAGTTATATCGGTACATATCGTTGGCATGATTGTAGGCTTTCAGGCGTATTCCGCCACTCGGAGTCAATTTATATTCCAAATCAAATTCACCAATAAAGGCACTGGTTGTGTAAAAGTTGTTCTTATATCCGAAATTGCCGTTGAAAAGCAGGCGGTTGTCAAGTAACTGACTGGACAACAACATTTCGACTTCAGTATCCGTTATCCCATCTTGTCTGGATCGAATATTGGTGCCAATTTGTACCTTATCGGTGAGGCTATTGAGCAGTGAAGATAGTTGGGCGGAAAGCGCCGAAGATGCGACCCGGCTAAATTCGTTGGTTCTTGCCCCTTCAGCATAATCGGGCGTATAAAACCTGTTGAGAGCCAACAAATAGATGATTTGACGCATCATCATTTCATCCGAATTGATCACTGATTTTACCTGTCTTTCCAATTCGGTCGACGAATTGGGGAATTTCATATCGAAACTGATGTCCGGATTTTGTAAACGGCCGTTTAGATTCAAGATGCAATTCACAGGCACACTGGTCCGGACTGCTTCATAAGCCAGGGATTGGTCAAGGTCTTCGACATTGGCAGTCAAGAAATAAACGGCATTGAGACTTAGATTGGCTTCTAAAGGATCTCCGCTGAAATCCACCCGGCTTCCGTCTTGAAGCTGAAAGTCTTTTCGGATGAGTTGCTGCAAACTGAAATGATAGGCGCCACTCTGAAAGGTATAACCTCCATACACCGCCAAATTTACTTTAGAACCATATTCAACCCTGATGTTTCCTGTGCCGTTTGCTGTAATTTTATCGCCGCTTGCCGGATCCATCATCAATTCTATTTGAGCATCGGGCGTCACATCGATCATACAATTAATCCTGTATTCCGTATTGTTTCCTTCCGGTTGATTCACATTTTGAATGGGCAATGGGGTTTCGGATTGAATAGAAGAATTGGCTTGTTTCGGGTTTCTAAATACGATAAAATCATAATTATCAACCTCATTATTTTCCATAAAATTAAAACCGATGGAGGTTTTGGGATTGCTGCGAATCGTAGCTTGCACCAACACCAATTTTTCAGTGCCTCCAATTTGGACATTTCCATCTCCAAAAACCACCCCATAGATCCGGGGATTACTTTTTTCCGGCGTGTCGTATATTAAAAGGTTGCTTGTTTGTACATTTATATCGAAATGGATGTCTTTGAAAAAACTGTGGGAAACCGTAAAACTTGCGATGCCTACATTGCCGTATTTATCACGTATGGTCATGTCTTTCGCCTGAATGGATGACAGATCGACGTGTATTGTATCAGAAAAAGTATAATCGGTATGTAAAAAATCGACGCCTATGCGCCCGTCTTTTACAAAGATATTTCCTTCGAAAGCGGGATGGCTAAAAGGGCCAAACAATCTTAGTTTCCCATATCCTCTTCCTTCAATGGTTTGACTGAATGAATCAATGTATGGATGCATCAACGCCAAGTCAATGTCGTTTGCATCAAAATTCAGGGACAACCCCTCTTTCTCGCCCATTGGGTAAATATATCCTTCCACATCGGTCCAGATGGAGTCATTTTTATAGATAGTACCCATCAAGAGAATACCCTCCTCTTCATTGTCCCATTGGCTATAAAGGCTTAATCTCCCCTGAACTACCTGATTAAAAGAAAAATTTTGCACAGACAATTCTTCCGTACGAAGGATACGGCTTTCAAACAAATCGGATACACGTACGACGCCGGTTGCCCTTCCGCCAAATTGCAGTGCAGAAATGTTGATGACATCAAAAATATAATCAAGCTCGATGTCATTCAGGTCGATTAATAGGGTTTCTTGGGGGTTGTGAGTTGATATTGTGCCGTTTATACGCAAATATTGATGTTTATTGGACAGGTAGAAATTATCGATTTCTGTGTTTCCTTGCAGAATGGTAATCGAAGCCGGCTCCAATTTCCAAATGGAATCTTTGATGATGATGTCGGTCGGATTGAATGTGATTTCTGTCCGTATTTGTTGTTTGCTTCCCTCATTTTCAGCAACAAGCAGAGTGGAAGTCGAAAGAGTGATATTGAAACTTTTGTCCCTGTCGTTTTCGATTGAAAGAAGCGCCCGGATTTGGTCGTCGATCGCATCGGCTTTCAGCATGATCAGGTTGTGAGAACCGTTTTTATGTAAGTGATTGACTGTGGCTTGTAATTGAATCATATCATAAGGATTGTCACATTCAAAATGACATTGTTCAAATGTCGCATTACCCATTTTGATTTTTGGCAACAGGGCATCCATGTGAAAACGATTGTCTTGATTGTTGTATTGTCCCGTTATTTTTCCTTCTTGAAGTATGGTCAATGGTAGCTTCAATGTATTTGAAAGCGTTTCCGTATTCCGGATTGTCATGTGTAGCGAAAACATATTATCCTGAATTTGATTGTTTTCCTGTAATACGGTCGAGAGCGAAGGCAGGTAGATTTTCCCTGTATTCAAAATAGAAGAAATCAATGTTGAAAATGAATAAGCGCCGGTAATATCGCCATTCAGGAAATCCGATTGGATGGATAGAATTCGTTCGATTTCGTTTCCTTCGGTTTTGATTTGTAACATGCTCAGATATAGGCTGTCAGGTTGGGTCAGAAACGAAAGGTCATCGACACGGATCAATCCCTCGAAATTGTCAATGTGATTCCCGGTAAAATCGGCTCCAATCTTAAATGCGAGTTTCGGGTTTTCGTATTTGTCGGTCAAATTCAATTTATCAAGCCTGAAATCGGATAGGCTTGCCGAAAAATTAAATTCAGAGTTTTGACCATTGTTTTTAAATAATCCGATTGCTTGGAGTTGACCATTCACATCATCTATTTCGATGGATCCGTTGTATTCATTTTCCTTAAAACCACCGGATAAGGCGATATGTTCATACTTGTATTTTATGAAATCGAAATCGTAAATATCTGCTTTTATGATTCCTGAGAACGAACCATTCACAGGACGTGAAGCATCCAAATCGATAGCGAAACGGACTGAACCGAATGGATTTCCTTCTTCAAATAAACTGTTGATTATTAATTCGGACGACGATACTTTTCCTTTCATATAGAAAGCAATGTTTTCTTTCTTTTTGTGCCCGAACATCATATCCATGGAAAGTGAACCGATGTCGCTTTGAAGGTTTCCGTAAGCTACCAGATTGTCGGTAAAGCCGGAAATTTCACCGGAAAAATGCAAATCGCCAAAATGTGAAACTTGCAGGGGGAGGGGAGGGGGCTGATCATACAAACCTGCGATTATCTTTTCTAATCCACTTGCTGTCAGCATTACACTTGCTTTTCCGAATAGATATGTTTTTTCAGGTTGTGTAATATCTTTGAGATTCATAATACCTAAAACCGACATCACCCCATTTTGTCTGAACACCAATTCATCCAACGAAAAATCATTGATAAAGCCCGAAACTTTTGCCGACATTTGAATGATATCCGGAAAGCGTTGTAAATTAGGGATGAATGCAGAAAAATCTTTCAGACAGATTTGAGAAACACCCATTTGTAGATGGATGGGAGCACGGTTAAGAAATTGAGACAGGTTATCGACTTCGCCGATATGCAGGGTGGCCTTTTCGAGTTGCAACCGGGTACGCGGTAATTGAATATTTAGATTTGCCATGGACAAACTATCCCTGTTTCCGGATATACTCATCGACATTTTATTGAGTTTGAATCCTGAATGTTCGTCGAAGCTTAGTTTGTCGATCCGGGCCTCGATACTGTCTTTTTTAAATGCTTTTAAAGAGATTTTTCCATAAAGGTTACGGATACGCATATGATTTGGGTCAAACTTCGAATCATGAGCCGGCGCGCTTTCAATATCGAAATTTATATTTCCGCCATGAATCAAAACCGAGTTTATTTTCAGGTCAATATCCGACTGTTTGGCAGCACTATCCGGTGAAAAAGAGTCAATGATAAATTGCATATTCAGCATGCTGTCAGGTCTGTCTTTTTTGAGATTTATGGTGAATCCGAATAATCTGATTGTTGTAAAAACCCATCTCTTTTGCAAAAGGGGTATCGGTTTAAATCCGGCAGAAATATGGTCGGCGGTCAATAACAAATCGCCTTTTTGGTCGTTTAATGATACATCTTTCAATATCAAACGGCTCAACCAATCAATACCGACTTCCCCTACTTTTACCGGTACATTAAACCGGTACGATAGTTTTTCGCTTACACCGACGGCAATCTTTTCCTGAACAGCGGGAATCTGCAAAACCAATGCCGGAAATGCGTAAAACACACAAACTGCGACAAGTAAGGCTATGGTTATTTTTTTAAAAACTCTAATTTTAAAATCGTTTTAGTGATACAAAAATATTGCTTGCAAAAATTATTCCACAAAATTAGTTATTTTCGTGATAGATTTTGTTATTTTGCACATAATTTTGACAAGTGGATTGATCACTTTTTTGCAAACGAATTGAAAAAGTTGTGAATACAATTATATTAGGTATAGAAACATCGTGCGATGATACCTCTGCCGCAGTGATTTGCGATGGGGTGTTGTTGTCAAATGTCATCGCCGGCCAGGCTGTTCACGAAGCGTATGGCGGGGTTGTGCCCGAACTTGCCTCTCGCGCCCACCAGCAAAATATCATTCCGGTGGTATCCGAAGCGATCAGGCGTGCCGGAATTACTCAATCGGAATTAACTGCCGTTGCCTTTACAAGAGGCCCCGGATTGTTGGGATCCTTGCTGGTTGGTACGTCATTTGCCAAAGGACTTGCCTTATCGTTACAAATCCCGTTGATTGAAGTAAATCATTTACAGGCACATGTCCTGGCTCATTTTATTAAGACTTCCCCGGAAGATAATCAACAGCCCGGTTTTCCTTTCCTCTGTTTGCTGGTTTCGGGAGGTAATTCTCAGATTATCAAAGTAAATGCATACAATGATCTGGAAGTGATCGGCCAAACCATTGACGATGCAGCCGGTGAAGCATTCGATAAATGCGCTAAAGTGATGGGATTGGGCTACCCGGGTGGACCTGTTGTCAACCGATACGCCCATGAAGGGAATCCACACGCTTTTACCTTCAACAAACCCCAAATACCCGGTTACAATTATAGTTTTAGCGGTTTGAAAACATCTTTTTTGTATACATTACGCGATGCATTGAAGGAAGACCCTGATTTTATCAATCACCATACTGCTGATTTATGCGCATCATTACAGGCTACTGTGGTCGATATCTTGATGGACAAACTTAGGAAGGCAGCCAAAAATTTGGGTATGAAAGAAATTGCCATTGCAGGAGGTGTGTCTGCCAATTCCGGCTTACGGGATGCTTTTCGCGACCATGCCGAAAGATTTGGATGGAATATCTACATTCCCCCCAATGCTTTCACAACCGACAATGCGGCAATGGTAGCGATCACAGGTTACTATAAATATTTGGAGCGGGACTTTTGTCCGATGGATGCTGTACCGTTTTCACGTATACAAATATAAAATAGTAAACGAAGATAATAAAACAAGCCCATGTAAGGTAATACATTTTAAGTGAAAATTTGTCATAAAACCGGTTAAATGAATATTGCGATCATAACCATAGGCGATGAATTGCTGATTGGACAGGTTGTCGACACAAACTCCATCTGGATTGGCAAATTGCTGAATGATAATGGATTTATGGTTGTCCATAAAGCCACAATCGGCGATAAAGAACGCGATATAATCTCCGCAATTGATGCGGCGAAAGAAAAAGCGCCGATTGTTTTGGTGACCGGTGGTCTTGGGCCGACAAAAGACGATATCACGATGAAAACGATCAGTCGTTATTACGGTTGTAAACTATTTTTTTCGGATAAAGTTTACAAAAATATCGAACGGATTTTTTTACAAAGCGGACGTACAATAAATGAATTAACCCGGAATCAAGCTTTCGTTCCCGACGGATGCATAATTATTCAAAATCAGGCGGGAACAGCTCCATGCACATGGTATGATCGCGACGACCACCTGCTTGTCTCGATGCCGGGAGTTCCTTCTGAAATGAAGTGGTTGATGACAAACGAAATACTGCCTCGACTTATCCAACGTTTTCAACAAGATTTATACATTCGGCACCGGACATTTTGGGTGAATCATTTTTCCGAATCGGCATTGGCAATCCGGTTGAACGATTTTGAAAATAATCTGCCTTCGTTTGTGAAGTTAGCCTATTTGCCTCAATTGGGTCTGATGCGTATACGGTTATCTGCTTATGCAGCAAGCGAAAAAGAAACCGTAGACTCCATCGCCGGCTTAAGCAAAGAATTAGAAGACCTGTTAGATACGCATATATTGGCCGGCGAAGATAAGAATCCGGAAGTACTTGTCGGCGAGAAATTGCGAGCGTTGGGGCAGACAATCGGAACTGCCGAGAGCTGTACGGGTGGCGCCATTGCTGCATTACTTACCTCGATTGCAGGAAGTTCAGATTATTTTATGGGTAGTATCGTGGCGTACGATAATGCCGTCAAGCAGCGTGTTTTGGGAGTTTCTGAAAACAACCTGATGCAATACGGCGCTGTCAGCCAACAGGTTGTGGAGCAAATGGCACAAGGAGCGCTCCGTGTGTTGGGATGCGATTGGGCAATTGCCACATCAGGAATTGCCGGTCCGGGAGGAGGTACTCCCGAAAAGCCGGTCGGCACCATCTGGATTGCGATCGCCAACCGCAACAAAACGATTTCCAAACCATTCAGTTTCAATACCACCCGTGAACAAAATATCCAACGCGCCGTCAATATGTCTTTAGCCAATTTATTAGATGCACTTAAGGTATAATCAAAACACGATTTTGAAGCGTGTAACCAAATTTCGATCGCAACTTATTTGTCATTCTTATTCCATTTCTGAGTTTTTTTTTACCTGTCGGTACGTGATTTGAGATTTTTATGTACTTTTGATGCCAATTATTGATAAATAAAAAGGAGATTACAAGATGAAAAGATTTAAAATTACATTGGTTGCACTTATGGGTCTGATTTTTGCGGTATCCGCTCAGAAACCCGTTTCACTTTTCGACGGCAAAACGCTGAATGGCTGGAAGTTAGTTACTTGCGAAGCTGAAGTCGTAGATGGCGCTATTTTACTCAAGGCCGGGAATGGCTTCCTGTTGGCTGATAAACAGTATGCCGATTTTGTATTGGAGTGCGATTGGAAAGCGCTCAACCTTGAGATGTGGGACTCCGGAATCTATTTTCGTTCGGAATCGCTCCCTGAGGAAGGAGCACGTTTTCCATGGCCAAGACAATATCAAATCAACCTGAAGAAAGGTGAAGAAGGAGCAGTTGAAGGTGTGGATAAAGAGAAATGTTCCGCCCAATTCAAAAAAGGCGATTGGAACCATTTCAAACTGACCGTCAAAGGCGACACTGCCGAGTTGGAATTTAATGGCGTCAAAGTATGGACAAAAAGCGGCTTTACACCTGCCAAAGGCTACCTTTGCCTCCAAGCTGAAGTACCGGCAGGCGGACAATACTTATTCAAAAACATCACGATGCTTGAGCTTTGACCGGTTGAAAAACCATGCTTAAAGAAAGAGTAAATCAACTGTTTATAGAGCAGTTAAACGATTGGGAGCAGGCAAAAAACAATTACAAGGCTCTGGAACAATCGAAAATAAAAATATTAGATGTGGCGGGACACACTTATAAGGTGCAGTACAATCCCGCACGCTACGTTTCATCGGCTGCCGATTGTAAATCCGTCTATGAGCGACCTTGCTTTTTGTGTGCATCTAATCGTTCGACTAAGCAAAATGGCGTTCCTTTCAAAGATCAATACGTCATATTGATTAATCCTTATCCGATTTTCACCCGGCATTTCACGATTGCGGCGAACGAACATGTACCTCAGTTGATTGCCTCGCGCTTTGAGGATATGCTTGAGTTGGCCCGGCAGTTGGATGATCATGTCGTTTTCTACAAT
>JAIRJR010000112.1 GCA_031260575.1 Tannerella sp. | reverse complement strand
TTTTCTTATACTATCAACACAAACATAGCCAAACCGGTTAAATTTATCACACCAATATCCGGGCCATTGTTCATTGATATGGTTTGCACCACCCCGATATCCACCCTGATAAGGTATGGCAGCTGAAAAAAGTACAAAATCGGCTGCTTTTGTCAGGTTTTCAATAAAAGAATCAGCAGAGCTTTCTTGTAAATGTTCAGCCACTTCTATGGAGATCGCCAAATCAAATTTTCTGTCTATTTCAATTGGTTTATCAAAATCAACTTCAAAAAAGCACTCCTTTGGAATAAGTAATTTTGATTTATCAACCCATTTTCCATCATAGCCGCGTATATCGGTAATGCCATATTTTTCCAAACCTTTCAGCCATGTCCCCGTTGCACAACCAAAATCCACAGCTGAATGGCTTTGCGGAATTATTTTTATGACTTCAGCAAGAACAATATCAACACTTTTTAGTTTAGCTTCATTTCTATTGTTCTGATAGAAATCCTTATCGTACATTCTTTTTTTTGTCTCCATTTTTTTTATTTAAATAAAATCTAATTTAAAACAATCTGTACCGCCGACAAAAGTAAAAACGATAACTGCAGACCATCAGTTCGGCGGCAACCAATGCCATCGCATATAAATAGATCGAATTGTTACCGGTGGTGATCATCCATGCGTAACATACAATCAATACCACAGTCGACCATACTACACTCACATTAAATGGCTTTTGATAACCGAAAGCGACAAGTGAAGAAGTTCCCATATATAAAGAAAAGCCTGAAAATAATAAATACAGGCACAAGATGCGTAAAATACCGGCAGCTTCCGGCATATAACCTTTGGATAACGCATGTACGGCAAAATCCGCTATTAGGAAAATACATACAGAGACACACAATGTGATGACAGCCGTGATTCTAAAACCACGCTGCAACATCTTTTTATCCTGCGACTTCGACATATTGGGATATAAAGCCTGGTTGAACATTTGCATCGGCATCATCCCACCGTTTATGATTTTCTGAGCGACATCAAATGCGGCGACAACCGTGTCGGAAAGGAAAAGGCCGCTCATGATTTTGGCCATATAGGTATTTACAGTCAAGGATATTCGCGACATGAAAAAAGGGATTGCTTCGATAAACATTTTCTTGATAAATGCCATTTCGGGGATATGAAAACGGGTTTTGTCTTTGATAAATACATAATAACAAGCGATGAGAGCCGACAACACCAAACTTAGTGAGTGTAACAGCGCCATATAAGGATAATCGTCTATATTTCTGATAAATATAAAAATGGAAATTGTATAAATTGAAATGGAAAAGAAACGTACGATCGTCAGTTTCCTCATTTCTTCCTTACCCTGAAAATACCAAACCGGCAGGAAGATATCGGATAGACAAGCAATAAAAGCGAAATAATAAACGATCGAAAGATTGCCCATCTTGGGAACGACAGATAGAAAAACGGTCAACAGCGCGAACGAAATGATCGCAAAAAATGATTTGATCAAGAAAATTGCGGATACGATTGCATCTAATTGTTTTTTTTCATGACGGAAGTTAGCCACGTCCCTTACCGCCGAAGTGTCAAGCCCGAAGTTGATTAATAATGCAAATAAAGCGATTATCGACTGTACAAATATGACTTTCCCGTAATTCTCTCCGCCTATCGTGCCAAAAAGATATGGTAATGCGATAAAAGGCATTACCATACGCATGATCTCAAAAACAGATAACCAGGAAGCGTTTTTCAGTACCGTCGCAAAGCCACCCATATCTTTCTTGAAAAATTTCATATCAGGATGTTCGCTTAAATTCCTCTTTCATTGACAGATAAATACTCTTCATAAACAACCGGGATACAGATATGATAAAAGTAAGTAAAACAATTCCAATCGCAGCATATATTTTACGCGGTTGTACCGGTTTCTTCTTGATAAAAGCGGCGTCGATCAATTTGGCTTTTTCGATATCCTGGCCTATTGACAGCGCTATTTCTTCCTGTTTTTGAAGCAATATTAAATATACGCCTTGAAATATCTCCTGCTGTCGCTTGTAATCCACATACACTCTTTCTTGCGCAGGAACAGAACTCCTTCTGCTTATCAATTGTTTCTCCTGCTCTTCCAGATTTTTTCTGATTTTCATGGCAGCTGCATTTGAACTCTCAATCATCTGAAATACGCTTTCCCTAAGCTTATCCACTTGCATATTCAAGTTGATTACCGATGGATTTTCAGGGGTAGCGCTTTTTAACATACGTTCGCGATCCAAAAGCGTCACATTGTACAAACTGACCGGACCCATCTCCATGTCTGATGCTGAAGTAAATACAGCAGGTATTAACGCATATTTGTTTTCCGGTTTTTTGATAAATGCATCTAATTCATCGATCAGGGTTGTCTGGACTTCCTGCTCAATAATCTTGATTTTCAGATCGCGCATATATTCTGCATAGTATTGAATATCAAACATGACATCCGTCAATTGATTGGCAGTCTTATAAATTTCGATTTTTTGCTCGATATCGCTTAATCCCGTTGTTACACTCTCTATCCTTCCACGTAAAAAATCGAGTGATGAATCGCCGATCCTTTTTTTATACGAATAGGCATCTTTGTTGTATAAGGTAATCAGGGTGTTCAGTATATCTTTGGCGCGTTGTCGTTGATGATCCCTGAAGGTAAATTCAATCATATTGGATGTGTTCGAATAATCTTCAATATTGATTTCATCCGACAGCATCTCAGCGACCCAACTTGGCGGTGAAACTTCGGCATTGATTTTAAAAGATGTCTCCTTCGAAGCCGGATTCCCGGTAATCGTAAATCGACCCTGTTTGACATCAACGACAGCCGGAAAGGAATCAAACAGGAACTTATGCGACTCATTTTTCGTCTTCGTTATAATCTGTATATCGCCGTTTGCCGTTACGGAAATCTTAAATTTAATGGATTCCTCCAAATTGGCCAGCGTACCGGGGTCGCACGTCACCTGAACCGGCTCTTCTCCGTACATCGAAAACCAGAATATGTAAGGCTTCTTGTACTCAACATATAAACCCAATTGTGTAACCATGTCACTCATTAATGTGCTCGAATACAGTGTGGATATTTCATCATCTATGCTGATTCCGGCTTTTGATGCCAAACCTCCCAAGCCGAATGATTTCATCATACCGGCGGCTTCACCCAAACCGAAACTACCTGTCGACATCATATCGTTATTCTCCCGGACTTGTATCCTTGCCATCGTTTCATAGGTCTTGGGATAGATGACGAGATATAAAATACCCAATATAAGCGAAATGATGCCTGAGCAAACGATAAATTTCCAATGACGCAGGTATTCAACAATAATCGGCATGAGTCCGACATTTTCTTTATCTTGTTTTTCCATATTAGTTTGATCTTGAAATGGCTAAAAGTATGGTGGAAATCACAGACACACCGGTCATAATGGTCGAAACAATTGTCAATGTATACTGTTGGGCAGAACTGTAGTTGGCATTCCGTTTTTTTGCATCATTCGGTTCAACATACACCACATCATTCTGTTGCAAATAATAATAAGGTGAAGCAAACAGGGCCGGATCGGTCAAATCTATTTTCCCAAA
>JAIRJR010000107.1 GCA_031260575.1 Tannerella sp. | reverse complement strand
CTAACAAATCATAATTTTTAATCGTGGTAAAAAAGATATTTTTAATCATTGTTTCAGCGGTTATGACCGCAGGGAGCGTTTCCGCCCAGAACGTATTTTTCGGGTCCTAGGAGGGCATGACATTGATATATGCCAATTTAAACAACAAGGGCAGGGCTGATAATTATACCCGTCAGACGATCAAGAAGGTGGAAGGTTCGGGAAGCAACATGACCATTACCTATGAGGGAGAAGCGCTTGATAAGAATAAAAAGCCGTTAAGCAGTACTCCGGCCATTGTATCCTATACCGTATACATTAGGAACGGTTTCATGGAATGGGATATGAAAAGTTTTGCAACGCCCGGAACCGAAGGACTTATCGAAATCGAAGGCGACAAACTGCGAATACCCTCGTCGCTTGCGCCGGGCGTGAAACTCGATGATGTGAATTTTACTATGAACGTCAATATGGGTTTCAAAATCACGACCACCATTGCGCTCACCGATCAGGAATGTATTGCCATTGAGGAAGTAAAGGTTCCTGCCGGCACATTTATGTGTCATAAGGTAAAACAGACAAGCTCTGCCACCGCCATGCGCCGGACGCTAACGACCAAGACCATCACGTGGTATGCTCCCGGCATTGGTACGGTTAAGTCAGAAACGTATAATGCAAAAGAGCAGTTGCAGTCTTCAATGGCGCTTGAATCAATAGAATAAAAAAGTGAGATTCGTGCCGTTTGAAACCACAGAGACTATTCATACTGTTGATACAAAAAGTCGTTGTATGGAAAACGTTGGATATGGATGGACTTAACCCGTTCGTATAAAATGGTTTTCAGGTTGGTGATGTGGGTTTGCCGCTTTGCCGAAATAAACAGGCAATTGCCCGGCATTTTACTCATCCAAGTATCTTCCAATTCTTCCAAGGGAATATTTTCCCGGATACGGGGGGTCAAATCATCATCTTCTTTTGGAACAAATGTGAATAAATCGATTTTATTAAAAGCCATTATGACAGGCTTTTCTGCGCAACCAATCTCAGCCAGCGTATGGTTTACCACGTCGATTTGTTCTTCAAAAGAGGGATGGGAAATGTCCACAACATGAACCAATAAATCGGCTTCACGCACTTCATCGAGCGTCGATTTAAACGATTCAACCAATTCGGTCGGCAGTTTGCGGATAAAACCTACGGTGTCCGACAAGAGAAAAGGCAGATTTTCGATAATCACTTTACGTACCGTCGTATCGAGTGTTGCAAATAGTTTGTCTTCGGCAAACACCTCACTTTTACTCAATAGGTTCATCAGTGTCGACTTACCTACATTGGTATACCCTACCAATGCTACCCGTACCATTTTGCCACGATTTTGCCGCTGGGAGGATTTTTGACGTTCAATCTCAATCAATTCTTTTTTTAGCTTCGAGATTTTGTCCAGGATAATACGCTTGTCGATTTCCAACTGTGTCTCGCCCGGGCCGCGCATCCCTACTCCGACTCCACCCTGTTGACGTTCCAAATGAGTCCATAACCGTGTCAGGCGGGGCAGCATGTACTTGTATTGGGCGAGTTCGACTTGTGTTTTGGCATGGGCTGTCTGTGCCCTCCGGGCAAAGATATCAAGAATCAAGTTGGTGCGATCTAAGATGCGTACCTTCAATTCCTTTTCAATATTTCGCAGTTGACGGGGCGATAGTTCATCGTCGAAAATCACAATCCCGATGTCGTTTTCAACAACGTATTCTTTGATTTCTTGAAGTTTGCCCGTCCCCACAAACGTGACCGAGTGGGGCAAATTCATTTTTTGGGTAAACCGCCTGACAGGTGTGATACCGGCTGTTTCCGATAGAAATGCCAACTCATCAAGATATTCATTGACTTGCCGTTCGTTTTGTTCAGGGGTAATTAAACCGACCAGAACGACTTTTTCGTTCCGGTCTTCCGAAATGATAAAATCTTTCAAAGAATCAATAATCGCTAATCATTAAACATGTTTCATCACTCTTTCTATGGCATCATCCATTTGGGCGGTCGATTCGAAGCCCATGGTCATAGAATGGGTGAGTTTTTGCTTCACAGTGAATTGAATGGATTGTTCGCGTTCCTCGTCGGAAACGCATTGGCCTTCTGCGAATATTTTCATGCCGATGACTCCCTTACCATTTTGTATTGCCTTGAGTAAAATGGCTTTTACCTCATCGGGAGTTCCGTCCATGAGTTTTCCAAACGGGTTGATTCGCGCCATAATCACATCCACCCAGGGCGAATCGGCTGCTTCAGCCAACGCATTAATATTGTGGCACGACACCCCAATGGCTTTTACAATACCATCCTGTTTGGCTTTCGATAACCCATCCACATAACTCTTGCGGGTATTGCTCCAATCTCCTTGCGACATGCAATGCATCAGAATGATATCAAAATAATCGGTATTGACAGCCTTTCTGAAACGGTCTAAAAATTGCGGAGCCGACTCCACTCTTTCATTCCCTTCCGCATACGTCCATATTTTAGAAAGGAGGGTCAGGTTTTCGCGTGGGAAATTCTTGATGGATTCGGCTACATACGGCATTGAGCCATAACCTTCGGCCATATCATAGAAGGTGATGCCCCGTTCGTAAGCGTGATGCGCCAATTTGACAAAACTGTCCATACCCGCACGGGTCTGATTCGATCCGTTGTTATAGCCTCTCGTTCCGGTTCCCATGGCAATCCGTGAGACGGTTAAACCAGAGTTTCCAAGTCTTACTTTATCAACAACTGTGTCATTAACAATAGAATATATATTCTCTGCCAATCCTTTTCCGGCCACTGTCAGTCCTGCTAATCCGACTGTCCCTGTCAGAATAAACTTGCGTCTGCTAATTTGTTTCATAGTTTACTGTTATTAAGATGGGTGCAAGATATGGATTTTTTTTAAATAATCGTTACTTTGTCACTAAAAAAACACCTGACATGATCAGGAAAACACCGATCCACCTTGTTAATGGTATTGATTCGTGGAAAACGAAGATAGCAGCAACCATGCCAATCAGATAGCTGATGCTTGTCAACGGATAAGCGATCGAAAATTCATAATTTTTTAAAATGTATAACCATAACAGAGTGGCCAACAGCATACTTGCACCACAAGCGGCAAATGCCCAGTTTTGTGTCGCCTCCCTGAAAAATTTCCATGTAAAACTGAACTTGTCCATACGCATCATAGCTAACTTCAAGAATACCTGTCCGGAGGCAAGAAACAGGCTTTGTAATGAAATATAAGCGATTAACTTCAACATTGAGATAAAAGTACTAAGGAGTGAGATTTATTTTGGTAATGATTATACAGCAGAATCCGTCGGATCCCGTTTAGATTTTCTTCGCTATCGGCCAGCAGGTGAGCCGGGATAAACTGTTTATGAAGGCATATTGATGCTGCATAAGTTCCAAGAGCAGGCGAAATAAACGATTGACCGAAAAGATGTTTATAGTGCATAACCGGTATCCGGCTAAAAAGTTGCGCGACAACATTGTCGTATACAGCGTCATTTGCCGGATTGCTGTTTGTCCCGACGACAACAGCGTCGATATCTTGAACTGTACAATCTGCCTGACCCAATAATGAATCAAGATGATAACGGATTTGTTCCGTTGAAGGGCGGTATAGTAATTCGATGCCATTTAGTTCGCAGAGGGTTTGTTCGTTTTTCTCTGTTTGAAGCAGCATACTCATGGCCGCCTCGCCGGCAAAACATTTTGTTTTGGGTTTCGAAACATCTTGATTCGAGAAGTCCCATATCCCGGCACGGTCGAAAAAGATATAATAGTCGGGCGTCAGTTCATCATATCCGCCCACCAAGACATTCCGGATTCTCTCTTGTCTGAATTGAAAAAAAGCATCCAGCAGTGCATTTTCGAACGAAACGCCCCGATGTACGAATGTATTATTATAGCCGTGGCATTTCAAATCAATCGCAATAGCCGAACTGATAATGTTATGTGTCGACTGCATAAAGAAGGATGGCTGAAGGTATTTCTCTTCATTTTCCCACAGTGAATACAGGAATTTTTCCGTATTTTCGATACAACCCAAGCCGGTTCCGCTGATGATTGCATCCGGCTGTCCGACAGATGCTTTTTGTAAGGTCAGGCGCGAGGCGACAATAGCCCGTTTCAATAGGTTACACATTCGCCGCGACATAAGGGGCGACAGATAATCAGGGAAATTCGGGTCGATCGACAACACCTTTTTTTCGTTATGATAAATGGGCGAATCAAACCAAACGTCGGTCAAAGGGGCTTGTGCAGATATCTGGGTGGCGGATTGAATATAAACTGACATCAATGATTGTTTAAATTTTTGATAATACGATAGCCGAATTGTTGCCTCCGAACCCGAAAGAGTTGGAGAGGATATGACGAATGGGTCGTTTGGGATTCGGGTCGGTAACAGGTTGAAACGAATGTTCCTCAATCGGATTACGGAAATTCAGATTGACCGGTAAAAAGTTATATTCCAAACATAATAGCGAGATGATTGCTTCGACACTGCCGGCTGCACTTGTGGTATGTCCCAGATACGACTTGATAGATGAAACCGGTGGGATTTGGCTTCCAAAGAGGTTCATGACGGCGATTCCTTCCGTCAGATCGTTATTGGGCGTCCCTGTCCCATGGGCATTGATATGGTCGATATCTCCGGGTTTTAATCCTGCCTGTTCCAAAGCGCCTTTCATCGCAAGAAAAGCGCCGTGCCCGTCGGGCGACGATGCCGTTTGATGAAAGGCGTCGCAAGCGTTACTGTAGCCTGATATTCTCCCAATTGGTTGTATGCCACGCCCTTGAGCAGTATCCGCCTTTTCCAATATGACATAACCTGCGCCTTCTCCCAAGTTGATACCGGCGCGGTCGCGGTCGAAAGGCTTGCATATTTCCCTGTCCAATATCATCAAGGTATTAAACCCATTCACATGATATCGTGAGAGACATTCGCAACCTCCGGCAACGACCAGGTCGGCTCGATTTTCTTGAATCAAGTCAGCTCCCAGCATGATGGCGTTCGCAGACGATGAACAGGCAGTGACTACTGTCGAAACAAATTGAAAACCACCGAAATAATCAGCAATCTGCTCTGTTGTGCCCCCGCAGTCGTTGAGTTCGATATAATTATTTTTCGAATCATTGTGCAAGAAATCCTGATAGTGTATTTCAGCCTGATCCATTCCTCCCACGGTTATCCCTGAAACAAAAGCCACGCGCAATGCCGGGTCTCTCTTTTCAAAACCGGCTTGTTGGAGCGCTTCCCGGATCGCGATGATTGCGAGCAACGAAGAGCGAACAGCGGCATCATCGGGTTTGAAACCCAGAAGATGCTTCATTTCAGGGTTGCTGTATTTCACTTCGCCAACGGGAAAATGGTTATGTATGGTGTTCACATATCGTGGCGGCGCCATTCCTGATTGTAGGTTTTTCAACGCTTCAAGGTTTGCCTGCTTCCCGATTCCGAGGGCGGTAATGATACCTGCACCTGTCACAAATATATCTTTCATCTCGATCTACCCGGACATTATTTTGTGCGGTTAGCGTGAATAAATTCAGCCATCACTCGTACGGATTTGAAAATCTCCTTACCTTGTGCCGGGTTTTGCAGTTTGATACCGTAATTCTTTTCAAGCAAAACGATCAATTCGAGTGCGTCGATCGAGTCAAGACCCAATCCCTGGCCAAATAGTTCGCCATCGTCGGCGATTTCTTCAGGGGTCATCCCTTCGAGATTTAGTACTTTGATAATTTCTTGCTTCAGTTCTAAAATCAATTCATCCATATTCATTATCCATTTTTATTAAATGAGTGGCAAAAGTACAAAAAAATCCGGAAACACCGGTCAATTAACGGGGAAGGAAAAGAAATTGTTCCGGGTTACGAGTTTAAGATTCAAAGTGAGTGTACAATCCCCCGAGATTTGCAGAATTGAAAACCAAAGCTCCTTTTTCGCCTGCTTCACAGAGCATGGTGCAAATATCAATTTCACCTTTATATATTTCGATCCAGCCTGTCAGAAGATACTTTAACCCTGTATGATGGAAAGCGCTTTTGACTGTTTCTTCGATAACCCCGGCTTGAAAACGCGGAAGGACGTAAAATGCGGTTTCACCGTGTATCTTATGGCGGATTGCGATTTCACCGGCAACTATGTTGGGCAATGTGTAAACGAACACGGCCGGGCTTGGGAAAAAATTGTCTTTTTCGCGGATTGTCTGTTGATACGTTTCGTCGGAATCTAACGAACTGCTTTGATTGAAGAAAATGATGCCCATATCTTCTTTCGGTTGTTCGCGGTCAAACTCCGACAACAGAAGTTCCGATGCGAGAAATCCGGCTTTGGATAAGGCATCCATTTTAAAAAATTTCCGGTAATCAATACCCAGATGGTGATATATTTCCGAAAAGAAACTGTGTATCTCAACCGGTTTTTGCGTGGATTCAAACCGTTTATTCCCGTTCAAAAAGAATTGATTGGGAAGAATCCGGCAGTAGTGTTTAATTTGAATGGTCATGGTTGTCTATTCTACCAATGAGTACAATAAAGCTGCATTGCATCCTCCGAAACCGGAAAGCATATTGATGCAGCGAGTTCCGGTAACTGCTTGGTTTTGCGTCACGATCTGAAGCGGATGCGAAACGCCTAATGTTTCAAACCCTTGTGTTTTTAAAACCAGCCGGTCTTTCAACGAACGGGTGGAAATGATACTTTCCACCACCCCTGCTCCGCCTAAAGTATGCCCGAAATAACCTTTCAACGTATTGACGGGAATGTGTTGTAAGGAAGCGCGCGTAATGGCGATCGCCTCCATTTCATCGTTGTAGGGAGTTGCCGTTCCGTGTGCGGTAATATATGCAAGCTCGTCGGTTTTTATTCCGGAACAGACTTGGCGCAAGGCCAAAAATGCACCTTCGCCGGTTCGCGAAGGGCCTGAAATATGGTTGGCGTCGTTGCAAATGGCGCCTGCACTTAAGACGATGTCATGCGGTCGAAGGCCGGATTCATTTTTGCCGGCAAGAATAACAGTGGCGGCTACTTCTCCGACATTTAAGCCGTCGCGGTTTGCGTCAAATGGTCTGCAATGGCTCTGCGACAACGCTTTAAATGACTGAAATCCTGAAATAATAAACCTTGAAAGCATATCAACACCAACGACAATGGCATAATTATACCTTCCCGATTCTAATGCACGTTGAGCGGAAATCAATGCGTATGCGCCCGAAATACAGGCATTTGAAATAACCATTGGCGAATTATTGTTGCCAAAAAAGCCTGCGATGAGTTCGGCCGAACGCCACAGATAGAGTTGTTCCGGCTCGTAGCCTTCATTTTGCTGTGCGTCTAATAGAAAAATGTTTCCTTTGGTGGTAGAAAGAATAAACAAAACCTGTTCACCGGCAGGATTTATTTCCGTGTGTTTCAATGCTTCGGTGACTGAGAGGACGGCGGCTTTTTCGAGTTTAGAATATCTGATTTTTGACTTCGATGCGTTGGGTATCTGGTAGAACGCATCGTCCAACTTTTCTTCGTCAATCATTGAAACCACAAATGGCTCGGGCAAATCGAAATAATCGGAATAAAAGCGCAACCCGCTTTTACCTTGTTTTACCTTTTGGTAATTTTCATTCGTCGTAAATCCCAAGGATGATATGATATTGTCGCTCAACAATGTCGTCATAATAGACCGTATTTTCTTTTCCATTCTTCATAAAACGGAGGATGTGTCAGGACTAATTTAAAGTTCCGGTCTAAAAATACCTGCGTTGATGTGCCTGTTGCAATCAGGCTGTCGTCGGTCGTCAAACGAATCTCATAATCAAAAATCACCTTTGCAGCCGGTACATTCCGGTATGTAATGTCAATACGCGCCTGCTGGCCGAACAACAGCGGTTTTTTATAACTGAAACTTAATTCTACTAACGGCGCATAATATCCTTGATCAAAGTATCCCTGATACGTTAATCCGAAATCCTTCCCGAACTGCTCCCTTGCATCTTCGAAATACAATGCGTAGGAGCCATGCCAGACAATATGCATCGAGTCCACTTCGCTGAACCTGATTTCAAATTCTCTGGATGATTTCAAATGTATGGGATTTTCAGGCTTCATTGGCATGGCTTTTGATATCTGTTAAGTATATTTTCATTTCGCACGTGGCAATCGTTTCACCGGCAACTTCTATTTTTGTTTCTACCAAAGTGGTGTTAAAGAAACTTTCAACAATCATAATGGTGGTATCCAACCGTTCGCCGATAAGTGGATTGCGGATGATTTCCATCGTTTTGATCATACCGATAAATCCTATTTTGATTTCACCGCTTCGTTTTTTTTCGGTTTTTTCTTCATATCCCATTCGAACGGCGCAGGTTTGGGCAATATTTTCAATCATTCCCGCTTCCTCCATCCATCCGTCGGCGGTACAGAAAATATGGTCTTCCGGAATGGTAAAAACCGTTTTGGTAACAACCGGATCATAATGGGTAATCGCATCAATCAAAATAAACGGTGCGCGTTGCGGAATCAAATCCAGTATGTTTATCTCGTTTAATGGCATGGTAATTTATAATTCTCAGCTTATAGTTCTTAGTTTCAGGTTTATAATTCTCAATTCTCAATTCTCAATTTCCTACAAACCAATATCGAATGTCCGTTACCCAGCCCATCGTGAATTTTTTCGACGGTCAGTCCCGCCGCCTCCACGCAACGTATCAGGTCGTCGGAATGGTACATTTTGCTGTTTCCATTCGCCATTGCCGTAAAATACAGGCTGATATGAGTTAGACTGAAAGCGGCTGTTTCGTTATGCTGCCTGTCCCATAAAGTTTCCATGATGAAAAGTGACGAATGGTTGTCCATCGCTTTGACTGCCCGCCGGAGGATGCTTACGATTTCTTCTTCCGAAAAACAGTCCAAAAACTGACTCATCCAGATTGCATCGAAACCTTTGGGAAATGGCGATTTTTCGTCCAATAAATCAGCGGCATAGCCAAAAATGCGCTCCGAGCCTTTCTTGCCTGCAATTTGCGCTTTCATCATTCCGAGTTGTTGCGGCAAATCCATTATCGTACCCTCTACATCTTCATCACAATTCACGCAACGCATCGCCCATCTGCCCGTATTGCCGCCTACATCAAGCAGCGTTTTCGGACGGTACGAAAAGACAATTTGCAAGGCTTCATCAAATGCATTATCCGAATAGAAATGGTCGAATGCCAGCCAGCTTTTTTGGGCATTTTCGGGCAAAGAAGACAGACCTTCGTAGATGGTTTTCCACTGTCCGAATACTTTAAGCCCTTCCGGTTTGCCGTTTAAGAGCGCCTCTTCGAGATAATACATTCCCTGATAGGTCACGTCGTGATTGAGAGCAAAGTTGACAGCCACCAACGGGTCGGAAAGCAAAAACCAGCCGACTTTTGAAATGATAAAGCGGTCGTTGGTATAGAGTACCGTTCCGATTGCGAGTGATGCTTCAAGCAAAACCTGAACGGCATAACGCGAAAGGTTGGTTTTCACTGCAATCTCTTTCATGGTAAGCCCGTCTTTTGCATCGACCAACATTTGCAGGATGCCGAATTTCACCATCAGACGCGAAACCTGAAAGGTGATTGGCGCATACGACAGTTCGTGAGCGCGTCGCATGGCTTCAACCACATGTATTTTTTCTTTCGAATATTTTTTTTCGAGGGCAGGAGTCATTTTCATTTTTTCCAGAATTTATAAAAGTTAAACCATTGTTCGGGATATAGTTGTGTGATGCGTTCCAGTTCGCGGACA
This sequence comes from Tannerella sp., assembly GCA_031260575.1. Taxonomy (GTDB): domain Bacteria; phylum Bacteroidota; class Bacteroidia; order Bacteroidales; family Tannerellaceae; genus Tannerella. Next base: position 485 of record JAIRJR010000107.1, on the reverse strand, counting down.
AACGTTTTTGTCATTTCATTGATTTGTTCTCTTTTGGTCAGGTTGTCGGGTGGAAATGGAATGGAAGTCACATGGATACGATAGAGGGAAGCGGATTTTTTCAATACGAAAAGCGCAATAACCGGCGCTTGATATTGTACGGCAAGTACAAAAGCGCCGATCGGAAAGTCGGCTTTTCCATTTAAAAAATCACATTCGACGCATTTGCCGCATCCGAAATTCCGGTCGCACGGCATACTGACGAATTCGCCGTTCGACAACGCTTCGTTGATGTAGAAAATATGAGACATATCATCGGATACGGGAATGAGTCTGACATTGTTATCTTCCAATACCCTGGAACGGTTCTTTTGGACTTCTTTGGCTTCCCCTCCGAAAATCAGGCCGTTGATGCGTTTTTTCTGCTGACTCAACAGGTATCCGCACAATTCCGGATTCCCGATATGCGAACCCGCTATGATACAACCTCTTGGGTCGTCAACCCT
>JAIRJR010000098.1 GCA_031260575.1 Tannerella sp. | reverse complement strand
TTCGGTCGGAGAGGGACGCAGTTATCACGCATCGCTTTTGCGATATAAGCAATCTCTTTAAGTGTAGCGCCTTTCATAAGCAATGCAACCTGAAATCCTGCAATCTGAATGTCGCTTATTTCATCGTTCCTGATAGACGTAATAAGCTCCGAAATCTCTTTTTCATTAAGCTCTTCACGGTCGGTAATCTTCTTTAAAATATTTTTATACATAGTTGATTCTAATTACTTTATTTATAAGGAAGTCATCTTGACTTTTAAAATTAAAGTACAAAATTACACAAATCTGTTGAATTCCATATCAAAACAGATGTGTTTCGAGTTTTAATTTAATCGAATCTGAAAATCCTGATATATAAATCCATTTTGAAGAATCAACATTAACGGAATTTTGATACTTTTGCCCGGGTTTCTGCGTGGTTCGTAGGATAATTCGCAAAAAACAATATCTTTGCATCAGATAATCCCAAAAAAATGTATAAAGATGAAAATACAATACGCATCTGATTTACACTTGGAGTTTCGGGAAAACGCCCGCTACTTACGCGATAACCCGATTACGCCTGTTGGCGACATTCTTTTGTTGGCGGGCGATATCGGTTATTTGGATGATCAAAGTTATCGAACGCATCCGTTTTGGGATTGGGCATCGAATCATTTCCGACAGACATTGATTGTTCCGGGCAATCATGAATTTTACAAGAGTAGAGATGTCGGAACGATTCAGGCCGGTTGCATTGCCGAAATCCGTTCCAATGTCAAATGTTATTACAACTCGATGGTAACGATTGATGATATTGATTTTATATTGTGTACTTTATGGGCGAATATTCCGATTGAGAATGCTTTTATTACGCAACAAAATGTGTCTGACTTTTTCCGAATCGCCTACAATGGCAGGTTACTCACGGCTTTCGCTTTCAATCAAGCGCATCAGGAAGCGGTTGCATTTCTGAAAAATACGGTAAAGGAAAGTGTTAAGCATAAGCGGATTATTGTCACTCATCATGTGCCGACGGCTTTATGTATGGCGGAGGAGTTTAAAAATAGTCGCATCAATGGGGCATTTGTTTCTGAATTGCATGATTTTATTTACGACAACGATATCGCATTTTGGATTTATGGTCATTCACACCGAAATATGCCGGAAATAGACATTAATGGAACAAAAATGCTGTGTAATCAGTTGGGTTATGTTCAATATGGAGAATATAAAACATTCAATCTGCAAGCATATTTTGAAACATGATTCTGAAATTTCTGGTATGGAAGCATAAACCTCTCTAATCGTAACATATTTGTAACCCTGAGATAATTCATCACAGATACAAGTCCAACGCTTTTTGTAATTTATGTTTCATTTGAGCTGAAAACCAGTTGGGCGACAAAACCCGCAATCCTTCTGAATAAGCGAACAGGTCGCGCTGTAGCTCGGAGTTAATCACCACTTCGAGTTCAAAAACGGCGCTACCATCTTCGTTCTCCGTTACCATTCGTTGTGATTTATGAAAAGGTTTCGTCACGATATAGGGCTTATCGACAACTGAAACCCAAAACTTGATTGTTTCCGTCTTGGAACCCAAATTTTTAGTCACACCTATGCAATCATCGAAAAATGTAGCGATGTCGAATAACGTGTTCTCTACAAATGGTTCGTCTACTGCCGGTTTTATGGACTTGATACGGTCAAGCGCAAGATTATAGATTCGCCCGTCTTTTTTCTGTACACCGAACACAAACCAACGGTTGCGATACTCTTTTAATAAATAAGGGTAGAAAACCACATCGTAAGCCTTATATGCTTTAAATGATTGATAGCTAATTGACAATGTTTGCCTGTCGACTATAGCGTGAAAGATTGAATCAAGGTGTTCTAAGCCTTGTGCGTTTTCATTTTTCTCAAAATCAATTACTAACGTTGATTTTGATTGAGCTGAAGTAACCCGGTCCTCCAAGCGGCTCACAATATCGGTCATATCCGAAAAATACGAAAAACCCTTGAACTGTTTCAGTAAGGATACCGCTTCCGACATGATTTTCAAGTCCTGTCCTGTCAGTTGTGAGTTGGTAATACTGTATTCCGGGTCGGAATAGCCGTAATACTTTTTATCATAGACCTCGATGGGCGCATTGTAGCCCAACTTTTCGGAACGCATCACCTGAATATCCATTTGTACTGTTCGGCGGCTAATCCCTTTGTCAATGCCTTCAAATTCGTACAAAGCATCCGAGCAGGCATCAATTAAATCCTCCAAAGTCCATCGTCGATAAGGGTTACGAAGGCAATTATCTATTGTTTTATAGCGTATTAACGCATTTCGATTAACAGGCATACTTGTTTTTTTAGTCAAAAATAATACTTTTTTTCTTCTGCGCAAAAAGAATGCGCATCTATATATTTCCTTTGCACTCGAAATAACAGCTACGAATATGCAAAAAGTTATTACAACAGAACGTCTACCCATTAAAATGTGGTTGGACGTAGCGGAAGAAGAAGCCATTCGACAAGCTCGAAACCTTGCCAATCTGCCCTTTGCCTTCAGGCACATTTCCCTGATGCCCGACACGCATCATGGAATTGGAATGCCCATTGGCGGCGTTTTGGCAACAAATGGCGTGATCATACCAAATGCCGTTGGCACGGATATCGGTTGCGGAATGTGTGCTATTCAAACGAATGTTCAAACCCATGCTGTTTCCATCGAACAGCTAAAGGCAATGATAGCAGGCATCCGTGAAGTGATTCCTGTTGGTTTTGAGCATCATAGTGAAAGACAGGACGATGCTTTGATGCCTCAAGGTTTCGATTTAGATGATCTGCATGTGGTTAAGAATCAATATCCGGCTGCATTGAAACAGATCGGTACGCTTGGCGGAGGTAACCACTTCATAGAAATCCAAAAAGACGCCAACGGTTTTTTATGGGTCATGATTCATTCCGGAAGCCGTAACCTGGGCAAGCAAGTGGCGGATTATTACAACAAAAAAGCAAAGATACTCAACGAATTATGGCATGTGTCAGTTGTCAAGGGTGTGGATCTGGCTTTTTTGCCGTTCAAATCCGATGAAGCGCGCAATTATTACACTGAAATGCGCTATTGTATTGCCTTCGCGTTTGCCAATCGACAGGTAATGATGAACAGAATTCAATCCGTCATGACATCGTTGCTACCGTCTGTAAAGTTTGAACCCCTGATCAATATTGCCCATAATTATGCTGCCTGGGAAAATCATTTTGGCACAAAAGTGGTTGTACACCGCAAAGGCGCCACTTCGGCCCGGGCCGGCGAAACAGGAATAATCCCCGGTTCACAAGGAACCAAATCCTATATCGTTGAAGGGTTAGGGAATCAGGAAAGTTTTATGAGTTGCTCGCATGGAGCAGGACGCGTAATGGGTCGCAAACAAGCCATTCGCACACTCAACCTCGCTACGGAGCAAGAAATATTAGACAGTCAAGGCATTCTACACACTGTCCGCTCGCAAAGCGACCTCGACGAATCACCCTCATGTTATAAAGATATTGAGACAGTGATGGCATTTCAACGCGATT
>JAIRJR010000037.1 GCA_031260575.1 Tannerella sp. | reverse complement strand
TTCACACTTTCCACTCCATTAATCCTCTTTATTTTTCATGTAAAATTCAACAAAACCTTTTATCGAATAATCGGTAACATCGCTTACATCATCTTTAACAGCCCGAAAGAAACAAGCAGGCATTTTCTTCTTTTTGAGATTATCAACAATGCACGGGTCACAACCGTCATTGTGATTGCTGGGGTGTTGCGGACAATTCACCGCCGGGCAATTACAAAAATGTTTGTTCATATTTATGACCATTCCTTTCTTGCGAAAGGCACAAAACGGTATTAAACCGGGCTGTGCTTTTCTTTTTTTTGTGGTAAAATTATACTTGTGAAAACAGGTACACTACAAAGTACGTGGAGGTGAGTGCGTTCAGCTAACTTGCTGTTCCGAATATTTATGTGTACCGGACGTTCTTTCAAGCACAAATAAATGTGGGCTGTGAACCCCGTAAACTTATCTTTGGAAAGACTGATTACTCGTTTTTTGTGTGAACGTTCAGTCCCTGCCTGTTTACTCAAATATTTTTTTTAAGGAGTGCTTATGCTAAAAATCGTACACCCCATCTGTTGTGGAATTGATGTTCACAAACGATTTGTTATGGCTGTGATTGCAAAAACAGATAAAAACTTAGTAACCACCTACACGAAAGCTATGAGGTTTTCTACGTTTACAGGCGGTTTAAAGCTTCTCGCCGAGTGGCTTGCCGAAAACAACTGTAAAGATGTCTGCATGGAATCGACAGGAAAGTATTGGATTCCTGTTTGGAACATTCTTGAACGGACTTGCGACTGCGTTCTTGCCCACCCAAAATATCTCAAAGCAATCAAGGGCAAGAAAACTGATAAGCGTGATGCCAAGTGGATTGCCGATGTTTTCAAGTTCGATATGCTTCACGGAAGTTTTATTCCCGAGTCTGATATTAGGCAATTACGAGATTTGGTGCGGTATCACTTCAAATTGACAAGCTATACAACCGGCGAGAAAAATCGTGCTCAAAACTGTCTTACTGTTTCAAATATCAAATTGGACGATGTTTTTTCCGATGTATTCGGAAAATCAGCTTCCGCTATTACAGAGCGGTTGCTTGAAAACAATGAACCTTTCGATGTTTCGGAATTTGTAGACGGTCGCTGCAAAACACCTATCGAAGAAATTCAAGCCGCTGTGGATGGTGTAATATGTGCTGAACAAGCTGAAAAGCTCCGTATTATCCGCTCACACATGGATTCTCTTAAACTTTGCAAGGCGAATCTTGAGTCTGAAATTCTAACCGTTGCAGAGAAGTTCCTGCCGCAAATTAACCTCGTCTTGACTGTTCCGGGTATCAAAGATTTTTCCGCTATTGCAATCATCGGAGAAATCGGTGTTGATATGTCCGTGTTTGAAACGTCAAGGCATCTTTGCTCTTGGGCAGGACTTGCTCCGCAAAACGACCAAAGTGCCGGGAAGAAGAAAACCACCCGCATTTCTCGTGCCGGGGTCTACATCAAACCGCTTTTGGTGCAGTGTGCCAATGCTGCAATCCGCAGTAAGAGCAACCCCGAATTTGCCAATCGTTACAACGCCATTAAGAAACGGCGCGGTCACAAGAAAGCGATTATCGCAATCGCCAGAATGATGTTAACTGCAATATACAACATTCTGAAAAAGAATGAACCTTACAATGCTGAATTATATCACAAGTCAGATTTACCGCCTGTACAGCGGATTGTCTCAATTGAGCAAGCTGTGTTTATTTTGCAACGGCAAGGCTATCTTGTGACTGATTCGCCTTAACCGATGTTGATATTTTTGACCGTTACGCAACGGTCTGTTTTGTTATGCCTGTGGCTAAGGCGGTAGATGGTGCAGTTGTTTCAAACTTAAATCCTTTTTAATCATTGTAGTAAACTCGTATAATAGAGTTATCCCAAATTCGGGGTATCTCTATTTACTTTTCCTTTCATATTTTTTGATATATCAGCGGGATTAGCTCCCCGTTTTGATATAATAGATGTGGCACTGCGGATTTGTAATTTGTTTGCTACGGCTTTGACCGTTCAAAGGAGACTCAAACCGCAGGCTCTGTCTACAATTGTTGATAAGTTAGTTAACGCTCAGACGTTTAATTTACGAGAGTACATGGGCAGAAAACCTGCGACCTACCGCTAAAGTGCTAAATAATTTTAAAGGGGACTGCCATGATTTACGCAGGTATCGACATTTCCAAGTACAAGCATGATTGCTTCATTCTGTCCGATTTCGGCGAGGTGGTAAACGACGGTTTTTCGTTTACCAACACCGCCAAAGGGTTTGCCCAGCTTCAAAAAGCGTTGGAGGGTTACGACCAAAATCACGTCCGAATTGCCTTTGAAGCCACGGGGAACTACGCTATTAACCTAAAAATGTTCCTCGAAAAGATTGGTTTCGATTACATGGAAATCAATCCGTTTCTTGTCAAGGAATATATTCGCAGCACCACGCTACGCCGCACAACTACTGACAAAATCTGTGCAAAACACATTGCGGGGTACTTATGCGAAAGGGTTTTCAACCCGAATCCGACTAACTTTTATGACACCTTCGCCTTAAAACAACTGACAAGATTCAGACACAGCCTTGTTTCGGGGAGAAGCAAATACTTAGTCCAGCTTACCAATGTCCTTGATTGCATTTTTCCTGAATTTAAGCCACTTTTTGACAACAAGTTCTCGGTGACTGCATTGTACATTCTTGGTAATTATCCGTCACCGGAAGCGATTGCAAATATGAACATTCGCTCTTACGATATTCTACGCCGCAAGTCAAGAGGTCGTTTTTCAATGGACAAGTTCGTCAAGCTAAAGTCGCTTGCCAAGAACACCATCGGTGTTTTCAACGAGTGTTACCAAATAGAACTTGAAACGCTGTTAGACTTATACGCTCAAATCAACAGTAAAATCAATGAAGTCGAAGCCAAAATCGCAAAATTTATCACAACCATAAACCCGCCAACGCTGTCTATTAAAGGTGTTGGCGAATTTTCTGCCGCCGTCATTGTTTCCGAATACGGTGATTTTTCACGTTTTGAGAACCCCAATAAAATGTTGGCTTTTGCGGGATTAGAGCCAGGAAA
>JAIRJR010000022.1 GCA_031260575.1 Tannerella sp. | reverse complement strand
CGCGCTTCCTGTGAGTTGGGCATCCCACTGAATGGTTTTGCCGGCGGTGTTTAATTCGATTGTGTTTGTAACTTCCGGTAATATAAGTTCGCCGGTTACCGTAACCGTACCGTTCGGCGCATTGTTGACGGCTGATTGGACATCGGCGGCGGTAAAGAGCGCCGCGCCGCCGTTTACGGATATTCCCGACCCGTAATAGTGATAGGGCGTCGCGGTAATGGTAAGCGTGAGCGTGGAGCTGATTTGTTGTGTTCCTGTGCCTTTTTCTAAGTTTACGGTAAAGGTATAACTGCCGTTTGTTCCGGCGGGCGTTCCGGCGGTTCCGGCAATTGCCGCCGTGAATGTGCCGTCAACTACTGTGGCGGTTACGCCGTTTAAGGTTATTTTTCCGATAATGGTTTCTACGGTTGCTTTTGCTGCTGCGATGTCGGCAACATTGGCTTGTGTGTCGGTGTAAGTTGCGCCCTCGATTGCTGCTTTGGCTGCGGTAATGAAGGCGTCGTCGTTTACTGCCGTTACCGTTACGCCGGCAACGTCTATAAAGCCGTTGTTACTGCCGCGTTCGTAGTAGATTCCGTTTTTATTGCTGCCGTCTTTGCTCCATACTGCCGTTGTGGGGTTCCCTACGAGACCGTATATGGTCAGGTCAGAATTGTCCAACTCATTATAAGTGTAAGGGGAAGAACCTGTCGGCTCCCAAACGAAAATAACGGCGTTTTGTGTGCTGTTATTCACGTATTTATTGCTGCCACTCATTGCGACAGTAATATTTGCGTCAGCCCCAAGCACAGCGACTGTGCCTTCGGCACTTACCTCAATCGCGTTAAAACGGGAAGATGCAATCGTTCCGCCGGTAATAATTGTTTTGACATAACCTTCCACATTAATAATAATGCCGGCAGACCTGATTTCGCCGCTGTTGATGTAGAGTGTTGCCCGGTATCGCGCGTGGATTGCGGGAACGTTCATAGCGGTTGCCTGCACCAGACCGCCGCTGATTATTACTGTTGGTGTGAAAAAGGATGAAATGCGAAGAGCAGTTGCTTCTTGTGTGGTGGCGGTGTAATTGGATACAATTTTTCCTCCGTCCGCCACCTCAAAGGTTCCATCGCCGATGATTTCGATTGTAGGGCTGGGTGAGTTTTTTATGATTTCAGCCTTCCATATAACCTTTGTTCCTGCTTTTGTGCCTATTTGCAGACTCATGCCTGCATCGGTCAAACTGCCTGTTACGGTTACGTCTTGTCCGCTATTTAGCGCGCTTTCAATGGCGCTTTTGATGTCGGGAACGGTTTTGCCTGTGATGTCGACAGGTGTCTGCGCTGAAATTTTGACGGACACGAGGGCTAAAAGAAGCCCGATTACGATAATGGTTAGTTTACTTTTCATTTTATTTTATATTTCTTGGATTATTTTTACAAACGTATTGATTGCGAGATTCATCTTGTCAAGGTTTCTATCTGTGGCAAGAAAAATCATATTATTCGAATTATCATAATCTATCGCCGCCCCCCACCGGAAATGTAAATCGAAAAGCTGCTTAACTTTTTGTAAATCTGTTATCATGTGCCTTGTACACAGCTTTGTAAGCGCTTTATTTGATTCGGATATTTCATAGATGTCAATATAATCAACATATTCCCCTTTTGACCCCGATGCAATGGATAGAAAAGCAATCAAAAACAGCTTATTTGAATAAGGGTCTGTCACCAAACCGAAACATTGATAATCAATATATCCTGGCAGTATCACTCTGGTTATCATGTTTTCGGGCAAGTTGAAATTTGTTTCTTCGAGCGGTTTGGAAGCATCTATATCGTAAAAATCAAAGTAACTTGTTTCATCCTTTCCTGTTTGAGGATCGAAAACGGCTATCAGGTAACGGTCTCTCTTTTCCTTGTTTCTGTATTTTGTAATACCGACAGCACAGGCGCCTCCTTTGAGTCCCTTTGTTTTTGGCGTTTTATCAATTCCGCAAAATCCGTTCGGATTATTAACAAACGTTGGATCGGCTTCCATACTCATGTTCGTTAAATCGTATAAACAGATATGCGATTCATCATGTGTGTCGTTTTCAACTCCTACGAGCATATAGTTACCCATTCGCTGCATTCCGCCGGGATGATTGAAATTTTCAAAATGCGTATTGAATTTCCGCGTATTCACTCCATTCATGCACATAAAAAAACCTTTCGATTTCCCTCCGTTGCTGTGTGAAACAACATAATAATCATTGTATTCCACGATGCCCTGCACATGCGAAGATATGCTGACATCAACGCTCTTATCGCCCTTCAGCACCTTTAATGTGCCTTTCTTATTGATATCGAAAATCCGCGTTAGAACTGAAGATTCGGGGAATCTATTATTGTTGGCGCTATGCCTGCCATATTGCGCATTGTTTTTATGCTTATCCGATAAATTATAAATCTCGTTTATTTTACTCTTTATTGCATCAATACCGGTACTGGAAACTTCGTGATCATCTTTAAGCGTTCCCATCATAAAACTGTTTATCAGGAATATGTTCTTTGCTTCCATTTCACTTATGATTGTTTTGGGAACATAGATAAAGTTTCCGGTAGCTGTACCCGATCCTTCATTTCCGGAGGCATCCATGATATAGGTGATGTTGGGGTCTGAAGATACGGTCGCAGAGTTCCCCGTTCCCGACAGTTTAACGCCTGCGGCATATTCCATTACATGATGGTCATCGTCGCCTGAAAATTTCAGACTAAAACTTTGCATCGCCACAACAGCATTGCAGACTATACTCTCCTGTTCGTTTTTGGGAATTGCAACTACTTGCACCCGCACTTTTCCTGTTTTCATTTTGTGATCCGTTCCGATTTTCGGATCGTCTCTCATAGTTCCTTTGACCGAAACATTGACGGCGCGGTTATCTTTTTGGAATTGGGTTTTAATTTCCAGTCCGATTTCTTTGATACAATGGTTTGTATCCTTTCCGAAACTGAAATTGAACATGTCAAATCCAACGATACAATTTGTGTGGTCAATACCAAAATCATACGTAAAATAATGATTTTTACCCACTTCGATTTCTTTTGTTTGAAAATAATTTGCCATAATTATGTATTTATAAATTTATTATACTACTTATGTTGTTGTTTGATGGATTGCTTCGTTTACTTCGACACTTCGGCAAACTCAGTGCATCGCTCCGCTCAG
>JAIRJR010000402.1 GCA_031260575.1 Tannerella sp. | reverse complement strand
ATGGATTGAGGTAAGATCATGCAAGAATATATATTGCATATAATAACCTGCTGCTCCCCCCAAAAATCTTTAATTACAACAATAAAGAGATGTATAACATGGAGTTGCTTTTTTATTATCTCTAAACTTGATTTCAAAAACTTGGGAACTACCAAATATTGCAAGGTAGTACCAATTCAAAGTTGTTGTGCTTCATCCCCCATTCTAATTATCCTTTTATCACACTTCGGGCCAGTTCTGCTCAAGCGTAACGCCTTCGACAACCAACTTTTGGGCAGAAACGGTAAAGTTAATTGCCATGGGGTTTCCGCCGGTTGTTGATGCACCTTCGTTGTAGTCGATGATATAGCCGTTTTCCCACGAAAGTTCTTTCATCACGTCTACCTCGTCTTTCTTGAATGTGATCGTTCCGCTATTCGATCCAAACTGGGTGGCCAAGTCGATGAAGACCGTATTGTCGGCAGTAGATTCTATCACAACGTTCACGGTTCCGCCGTACAGATTGGATGCCGGCCGGCCCTTACTATCCACTTCCCTCAAAATGTTGAACTCGCATCGGACAACATCAAACTCACTTCCCTTGAAATTTAAAACTGCATTGTATGCCATGGCTTTTTGATTTGATTGTTAAATGTTTAGATGCTTTGTTACTTTGGCCATTTATGGTCGATTGTTTCGCCTGCCATGGTTATCTTTTCGGCAAAAACCTCAAAATAGATTTTCATGGGTTCACTGTCTCTGATGTCGAATGATTCGCTGAATTTCATCACATAACCGTTCTCCCACGACAATTCTTTCATCGGGGAGGCATCGCCGTCCTTATGGAAAGTCACGCTTCCCGAAATGGGTTCGAATTGATTCATTAACTGCTCGACAATGTTCATGTCGTCGTTTGATTCTACGACAATCTTGATCGTGCCGCCAAAAACACTCGAACTGGGGCGGCCTTTTTCGTCCACCTCCCTGTGAAAGGAGTATACGCAATCCAAAGCGTCATAAACGCCGTCTGCAAGTTGTAATTTCGTTAAAAATGCCATAATTTACTAATTTTTTATGCTTTACCTATACTTTGAAAACGAGCAAATATACGAATAATTTTAGATATTTCATAAAAGTGCAAAAAATCTCTCAAAAAAAGAACTCGAAATCGAGCGGAAACAGAGCGTCATTGCCCGTCAGAACATAGAGCGCGGAGTTTTGGCAGGAGGGGTTGTTGTTTTTGGGAGTTTTCTCGTTCTGTTGTGGCTGATGCTTCGGTTGCGTAACCGCCGCAATCACGCACTTGCTGAAATGAACGCTACCAATCCTCCAAAATCGGTATTCATTAGGGGTTATCTACGGGTAAGTCTTTCAGCGGATCATGTCTGTCAGGGTTAATTCAACTTCCGCTCGGAATGTTGTTCTACCAGGGCTCGAACCTAGAATTTCAGGACCAGAATCTGACGTGTTACCATTACACCATAGAACAGTATGATATGCCCGGAATCAGAAAATAATTCTCTTTGGGGCTGCAAAAGTAACCGATATTTTTAATTTGTCAAAATGTTTTTTAAAATATTAGGCAATGTTTTTTATCTTTGTTCCCAAAATAAGCAATTATGGCACTCAAACGGTTTGGCGTATCGTTGGAAGACGAATTATTGGAATCCTTGGACCAGTTTGTGGATAATAACGGATTCGCAAACCGCTCACAGGCAATCCGGTTTCTGGTTGAAAAGAATGTGGCGGAAAGTAAATGGCAATGCAATCATATTGTTGCCGGTACAATTATCATTATGTATAACCAGGAAAAAAAGGAAATCGCTTCCAAGATTTCTTCAATACAACAATTTTATCAAGACGTTATCCTCTCATCTTCGCAATATTACCTGAATGAAAACTTTTGCCTGCATATCGCAACCGTCAGCGGGATGGCTCAGACATTAACTGAACTTGCCGACCGTATGATTACCATTAAGGGCATTAAGCATGGAAAATTAGTAATGAGCCGCGCCGATTAGTTTGTTGCAAACAAATTAGTGACACGTTCAAATGATTTTGTGTCACGTATTAATCTTTTTTAACATTCAAATGTAACACGATTTGATAATTTCGTGTTACATTTGCGGCGCATTTCATTGAAAAAACATATGGGATGATGATAAAAAATTGATAAGATAATGATTGAAAAGGGGAAAAGAATATTATTGTTTTTGGGCGTTTGCTTATATGCTGCCAATTGTATTGCTCAAAACAGCCGGGCGCCCGGTCAAGATTCAGTACGAAACGAAACGATAGCGCTTGACGAGGTAGTCGTCACAGGTACACGTGTACCGGTTCCGCGTGACATGATACCCGTACCGATAACTGTCGTACCGCGCAAAATGATCGAACAAAGTGTAGAGGTATCTTTACTGCCTGTGCTGATGCAACAGATTCCGGGGTTATTTGTTACGTCGCGCGGCATGGCAGGTTATGGCGTATCGGATGGAGCAGCGGGAGGTATTAATATGCGCGGTTTTGCCGGAGGTTCGGGTCAAGTACTCTTTCTGATCGACGGACATCCGCAATATGCTACCCTCTTCGGACATCATGTTGCCGACGCTTATATTGCATCGGATGCGCAACGTATTGAGGTTTCGAGAGGTTCTGCATCCATACTGTATGGCTCAAACGCCATGGGCGGGGCTATCAATATCATCACCAGGCAAGCCACAGAAGATGGAAACAAACTGACGGTGAGATTAATGGGAGGTTCATACGGAACGCAACGTTATTCGTTAACAGATTCATGGCGAAAAGGACGTTTTTATAGCGTTGTAAGTGGAAATTATGAAAGCACGGATGGTCACCGCGTCAATTCGGAATTTAAATCATGGACAGGATTTGTGAAATTGGGCTACGACCTTTCGGATGTATGGAAAATGGTTGGTAACCTAAACTTAGCGAAATCGATGGCTCAAGTTCCAGGACAGGAAAGCCGTCCTTTATTGGATGGCACGACCGATGCATTACGGGGTATGTCAGGTCTTTCTTTTGAAAATAATTACGGGAAAACAAGAGGTGCGGTCAACTTTTACTATAATTGGGGAGATCATAAAATCAATGACGGATATTTTGAAGGTGGAACTCCCCGTCCATTTCTTTTTAAGTCGACCGACTATATGGGCGGTGTGAATATTTTTCAAGCTGTCAATTTGTTTAAAGGCAATACGATGACCGGAGGATTCGATGTGAAGTTATATGGGGGCAATGCTTATCGCGATCCGAAAACTGAGATTTTCGCCGACCACATTAAACTGCATGAAGTAGCCGGATATATTTTAGGGCAGCAACAACTATGGCGATTTATGTTTGAAGCGGGATTACGTTTGGAAAATCACAAACTGTATGGCTCCGAATGGGTTCCGCAAGCAGGAATTTCATTCAGGGCTGCAGAGCAGACACGCCTGAAGTTTTCATTCTCAAAAGGCTTTCGTACACCCAATATGCGTGAACTGTACATGTTTGCACCTGCCAACGAAGCATTGCTTCCCGAACGTAGTTTGAGTTATGATTTTACCGTATCACAGAAGTTAATCGATAACCGGCTTAATATGGAATTGACCTTATTCAGCATCCGCGGCGATAATATGATTGAAGTTGTACAAGTAGGCGAAGGACGTATGCAAAACCGGAATGTGGGAAGGTTTTCGAATAAAGGGATCGAATTCAGTTTAAACTATTTGCTACATAACAATCTCTTTGTTAACGCAAATTACAGTTATTTGGATATGGAAAAACCGGTTACCGGCGCACCGGAAAACAAATTCTACGCCGGTGTAACTTACCGGCAAGGCAAATTTTCCTTGAGTGCGGGCGCACAGATAATCGACCGACTCTACCTTGTTACCGGCGACCGGCCCCGTACGACCGACTATACCCTTATCGATGCACAGATCGGCTATTCTCCGTTAAAATGGATGGAAATAATTGTCAAAGGAAACAATCTGACCGGAAAAAAAATCGAAACAATGAATGGTTATCCCATGCCAAAAGCTACCATGATGGCCGGCTTATCCATTCATCTATAAAGCAGAAAGGCTTAGTTCAGATATAAAATTAATCGGTTTATTTTGTATGTCTCTCAACTTGCACTATCTTTGTCCTTTCATTTCATACCAATCAAATGTTTTTCAAAGACATCATCGGACAAGATCGGCTGAAACAGCAAATCATTTCCTCAATACAGAGCGGGGTGGTTCCGCATTCGCAACTGTTTTGTGGGCGGACCGGCTATGGATCATTCTGTATGGCATTCGCTTATGCGCGCTATTTAAATTGCACACATCGTACTGAATCAGATGCTTGTGGGCACTGTCCTTCGTGTTTGAAATACAATGACATCGTACATCCCGACCTTTATTTTATCTTTCCAATGGCGCAAGAAGGGAAAAAAAACGTTTGTGATGATTACATGTCCGAATGGCGTGGTTTTTTATCCACACATTTGTATTTTGATTTGAATATGTGGTTGAATGAAATGGATGCGACAAAACAAGCAATCATCTATTCAAAAGAAAGCGAGGAAATTATGCGTAAAGTCAGTTTTAAAATATATGAAGCTGCCTATCGTGTTTTTTTGATCTGGATACCTGAACGCATGCACTCGAACTGTGCCAATAAATTGTTGAAAGTGATTGAAGAACCGCCACTGAATACCATTATTTTGATGGTTTCGGATGAGCCTGACCGGATTCTGGGGACGATCCTTTCGCGTTCGCAGCGAATCAACGTAAAACCCATTCAACCGGAGGATCTCGCCCGGTATGCACAGTCAAAATACGAATTAGATGAAGCAGGTGCATTGCAGATTGCGCGTATGGCGCATGGCGATTACCTTCAAATGATTGAAATTATGCACGATAGCGAAGAGAATGCTTTCTTTCTGAAACAGTTTGTTTTGATGATGCGTAATTCATGGGCTAAAAATGTCAAAGGAATGAAGATTTTTGCCGATGAGATGGCTTCGCTCCGAAAAGATCGCCAACGTAATCTGCTTTCGTATTGCCAACGTTTTGTGCGTGAGAATTTTATTCATCGATTTCAATCGTCTGAAATGTGCTTCATGAATCGCGAAGAAACTGAGTTTGCGGAAAAATTTTCACCATATGTCAACGAACGCAATGTATTTGAATTTATGGAAGAACTTGCCATAGCCGAACGACATTTGGCGCAAAATGTAAACCCCAAGATGGTCTTTTTTGATTTGGCTTTGCGTATTACCGTATTGTTGCAAAAATAAACCATGATTAACATGTTTTGTGTGATGGATAAGGAAAGGTGCGGGTGTTTGATGTGTAAAAGATTTTTGATTAATCAGTCACCTGTTATTTTGTTGATATTTATTTTGTTGGGGATTAACAGTTGTCATATCCTGAATGGCAAGGAATCATCCGGTGAACCGGTACATATCAACCGGTTTGACAAGGACTTGTTTCAGTGGATTGAATCGGATACGCCCGAATTGCTGAAGAAAGTTGTGTCCGATTATCCTGGCATGTTGAGGTACACGGGATTGAGTATTTTCGGTATGAACGATACGTCACATACCGTTTTTTTCGACCGGATCATTAATTATTATTCAGAGCCTACATTAAACAAACTTTACCGCGATGCCTTGAAGGTATATGATCAGATCGAAACGGTGGAAGTCAGTTTAGGATCAGGTTTGCATTTCTTAAAGACATGTTTTCCGTCGATGCAAATTCCGGCAGTATATATGCATGTATCCGGATTACAGAATAATACATTGGTTGCCGATGGTTTACTTTCTATTTCCATTGATAAGTACTTAGGTGTCGACTATCCGCTATACAGGGATCATTTTCCGGAATACCGGCGTCGAAAAATGACTCCTGAAAACATGGTTCCCGATTATCTGAAAGCGTGGCTTATCTCGGAATATCCATTCAAAGGAAATGTCAGGGTGCTCCTTGATCGAATGATATACGAAGGT
The DNA here is from genome assembly GCA_031260575.1 of Tannerella sp. GTDB lineage: Bacteria > Bacteroidota > Bacteroidia > Bacteroidales > Tannerellaceae > Tannerella. The sequence goes on along the minus strand of JAIRJR010000402.1, from coordinate 4,535 downwards.
AAAATCAAGTATATTATCCATAATGCACTTCCACAGGTTCTTCCAGAGGTGTTATTAGGCTTTACATCAGGCGAATACCAATGGTGTAAACGATACGAGAAAATGATTTGGAATGCGATCATTGAGCGCAAACAATTGTTTGAACCCGATGCGGCAACCACTGAAAGGTATTTTGCGGAACGACCTTCTGATTTTCTCTCCGATGATGCCCCCGGAGATTTGGGTAGCTGGGTTGGTTTGCAAATCGTTACGAAATATATGGAGCGGACAAAGGAGTCTATCGAAACCTTAATGATGAATAACGATTATCAGGAGATTTTATCGAAATCGAGGTATAAACCTTAAAATAATTGAAAATTGAGAATTGAAAATTGAGAATTACGAAAAATAAATGAAGATAATAGATAGGCAATTGTTGGATGCGACGACCGCACGCGCAAAGGTTTCGCCCCGTTTACGAATGAATTATGACTTTCATGAATCATTGGACGACCCGGTCAACCGTTTATTGAACGCGATGGAACCGGATACGTATGTGCGTCCGCACAGGCACTGTAATCCGGATAAGAACGAGATTTTTTTATTGCTACGCGGGAAAATAGCCGTTTTCCTTTTCGACGACGATGGGTATATTACAGACACATTTGTATTTGATCCGTTAAACGGAAACTACGGAGGAGAAATTAAGGCCGGAATATGGCATGGTCTTTTGGTACTTGAATCAGGTTCGGTGATTTATGAAATAAAAGAAGGACCATTCGTTCCATTGACTCCAGAAAATATGGCGCCCTGGTCGCCTTCGGCAGAAGATACAGAAGAAGTACAGTCCTATTTAGAACAGTTGAAACTAAAAATTAAAAACTAAAAGCAGCTACCGACTACCGACTAAGAGAGCTAAAAGTTAAAAACTAAAAACTAAAAGCTAAAAACAGCTACCGACTACCGACTAAAATTCCGCGAATTATAACATTTACGATGAGCAATATAGAACAAGCGATACGCGCCTTTTTAGCGAATAATCAATATCCGAAATTTGACTTGAAGTCTGTCTTCTTTGATATGGACGGGGTGCTTTTTGACTCAATGCCCAATCATGCCTTGTCGTGGCATACGGTAATGAAGGCGTATGGGCTTTTTCTTCCCTGCGAAGAAGCCTATTTACATGAAGGAAGAAAGGGCGATGAAACAATAAAAATTGTATGCAGCCGTCAGGGAATCCGATTATCCGACGAAGAAATAAAAGATATTTACGGAAAAAAGACGGAATTCTTCAATACACTTCCTAAACCGGAGCGCATAGCAGGTAGTTTAGAGCTTCTAAAACAAGTGATGGATGATGGCATTATTCCTATGCTTGTGACCGGATCGGGACAGGTTGCCCTATTGGACAGCTTGAATGTTCATTTTCCGGGCATTTTTCAAAAGGAACGGATGATCACTGCTTTTGATGTCGATCTCGGAAAGCCTCATCCTGAACCCTACTTGAAAGCGCTCGCCAAAGGGAATGTAAAACCATGGGAAACCATTGTGATTGAGAATGCGCCATTGGGAATCGAAGCGGCTCATCGGGCTGGGCTTTTTGTGATTGTTGTCAATACAGGCCCTTTGCCTGATTCCTGTTTATGGGAAGCCGGCGCTAACTTCCTTTATTCCGGCATGCCGGAATTGAATCAAGCATGGAGCGGTATTGTCAGATATTTAAGGGGTTAAAATGCTGACAATTGATAACCGGAATCGTTATCTACACACTCAACCCCTTTAGATATTGATTGCTGAAATCGATTTTCAATTCTACCCAAAGGGGGAGGTGGTCTGACATTTCAAAGGTGCGATAGTCACTCAAATAGTATTTTTTGAGTTCTTCTTCGGTTTTCAGGCGCAACACTTTTGTTTTGCTATCTTTGATCATCAGTGCGTTTTCCGAAAAGAACGGGCGGTAAATCGTAAAATCATCTATGGTATACACCGATTTGGTAAAATCGAAGGCGCCGGCTTTTTGATTTTTCTTGTCAAAGATATCCATATCATCCTCCAATTTGATGTTAAAAGCAATCTGGTCATAATGCTTTGACTTGCCAATATTTGAAGGATGTACCTTAATCGCATCGGGTACGAAGAATTTTTTCTTTTGGAGCGCTTTCATATAGTCGGTTTTGCAATTCGGGATATTAAAGTCGCCCAATAAAATATAACTTATCCCTTCGTCGTTTGCACGTTTCGACAGAAAATCGACCGCTTTCTCTATTTCCTTCAAGCGTCTCTCTTCTATTTGGGTGTCGGTGGCCGAACCATAATAAATATGTACGGTAGCGAGATTGAATTGAAACCAACCGGCTTGAAACGCTACACAAAACGGAGTACGGGCAAACTGAAGGTGTTCGATCATATCAGTCACTTTATTATTCACTTTTTTATTGGCTTTTATCAGATTGGTTTGTTGCAGAACGAGTTCTCCTGCAATGTTTTTAAACCTGACTTTACATTTGTCATAGATGAAAGCCATCCTTTCGCCTCCCCCGGCAGTACCTTCCGAACTATCGGTTACGATATAGTCCCATGTTGGGCCTAAGTACGACATTAGTTTTACAATGCCATCCAATTGTCTGGCCACTTCCTGTACGGCAACCAAGTCGAAACGGCTGATAATCTCTGCAATGAAATGCAAACTTTCTGTCCGGCGGTTGTCGCCAAACTCGCGGATATTCCAAGTAGCAAGCAATAGTGTTTCCGTTGCTGTTTTTTGTGGGATTTCGTCGTCCAACTGACTTCGAAGGGTTAATAGTTTTTCTGCTATTCTGACCCTTTCTTCTTGATCCTTAACTCTTTTAATGGGTTTATAGTATGGCATAAAACGATAGAATTATAATAAAACAATAGGATATGAAAAATTCAGTTGCAAAAATAGCATAAAATATTAAACAAACATACCCCCAAATGGGGGTTATTTGATAATTCAACAAACAATATCTTGTTTATATCAATAATACGTATCTTTGTCGCCCGAAAAGAGAAAAGAAAGTTTACTTCTTTAAACCTTTTGGAGAATAGAAGTCAAACTAATTAAGTTTATTTTTTTTATGGCATCATGAGAAAGCATCTGAAGTGGATTAGGGTTGGGGTTGTCATCCTGTTGTTTGTCAGTGGTATGATATTATTTCCTTATGTGAAAAATTTGTTTCAATCGGATAATATGACCGACTCGAGCGGATCGGGCGGCTCCGGAGGGCCTCCGGGAGTGAGGCAACAAAGAGCCTTGAATGTTAATGCAGTTGTCATGAACTACCAGTCATTGGTTGATAATACCAGAAGTCTTGCTGACATCCTGCCTGATGAAGAAGTAGACCTTTCGTTCGAAATGTCGGGCAAAATCACCAATATCTTTTTCTCGGAAGGCGCACATGTGGAGAAAGGCGAACTGTTGGCCAAAATCAATGACCGCCCCTTACAAGCTCAGCTTTTAAAATTAGAAGCTCAACTTCCTTTAGCCAACAGCAGGGTTGAAAGGCAAGGCACATTGCTGGAAAAAGATGCCGTCAGTAAAGAAGCATTTGAAACCGTCGAAACCGAATTGGAAAAATTATTAGCAGATATTGAACTCGTCAAAGCCAATATTGCTCAAACCGAATTGCGTGCGCCTTTCGATGGAATTGTCGGTTTGCGTAACGTCAGCGAAGGGGCCTGGACATCTCCTTCGACCGCCATCACCAAACTGACTAAAATCAAACCCGTCAAAATAGAATTTCCCATTCCCGAACAATACTCCGAAGATATCATTCCCGGAACCAAGATCATTTTCCGTCTGACCGGCTCGTTGGAAGACTATCATGCTCAAGTATATGCAGTCGAATCAAAAATAGACATCAATACGCGCGGCTTGCGGGCGCGCGCCTATTATCCCAATACAAACGAATCCATTAAACCGGGACGTTACGCCTCAGTCGAACTCACCAAGAAAGAGATCAAAGATGCCTTAGCCGTACCAAGCGAATCGATTATTCAGGAAATGGGGAGAAGTATCGTTTATTTGTACAAATCCGGCGGAGCCATACCGGCTGAAATAATACCCGGATTACGTACAGCCTCACAAGTTCAAGTTGTTCAAGGCTTAACTGTGGGGGATACAGTGATTATTTCCGGCGTTATGCAGTTGCGTACCGGCCTTCCTGTAACCATAGATAATCTTTAACGAGTTAGCTATGAACATATCCGAATTAAGTATCCATCGTCCGGTATTTGCTACCGTATTGACATTGGTGATTATCTTGTTTGGCCTTATCGGGTATAATTACCTGGGGGTGCGTGAATTCCCCAGTGTCGACCCACCCATCATCAATGTTTCGGTTACCTATCCGGGCGCCAATGCAGAGGTGATTATGAATCAGATCACCGAACCCTTGGAGCAAAATATCAATGGGATACCGGGCATTCGATCGTTGTCGAGTACAAGTAGCCAGGGTATGAGCCGGATCACGGTTGAATTTGAACTTTCTGTTGATTTAGAGACGGCTGCAAACGATGTGCGTGACCGGACAGCC
>JAIRJR010000305.1 GCA_031260575.1 Tannerella sp. | reverse complement strand
TTAATATGCGTGCGTCGTAGTCCAATGGACAATAGGTGCTGCCTCCTTCATTGCTCTGATAAACATGACGGCATAATTCAAACTCGCCAAATGGACATTGATAAGTCTTGGATAATTGCCCTTTACTCGTGTATTTCTTCTTATCAATTAAAATGGGGCTGCCGTCTGTGTCAAATCGGGATAACGAATAGTGAGTCGCCAATAATCCCGCCTGATTAACACCTTGCTGTATTGCTTCCTCGCTCGAAAGCATCTCGTCTTCCAAGTCAATCTCTAATTGAATCGTAATACGCTTTGCGCTTGTCTTGATAATCTTTGCTTCCATAATCAAAATGTTTAAGTGAATTCGGAAGCAAAGATAAGAAATATTTTTAAAATAACATCATATTAGCGCCACACCCCCGAAATGGCCTGTCCGGTAATGGCAAAAGTGCTGTAATACAAAGTGCGGTCTTTGAAGTATTCCTGCTTCGTTTTTTGAAGTTCAACAATGAATTTTTCGCCCTTTTCGTTTTCGCAATAAAGATCAAAAACTGCCCTGCGGGACGATTTGGATATACCCAATCGTTCGGTTTTTAGATAGGTTAAGGATACTATATTACCTTCTTCCTTGTGTAATAGTTCGTTCAGGAAATCAAGCAACAAGTCCTTATTACATTCCTCACCGAATAGCTTCTTGAAACCGAAGTCGGTAAAAGGGTCTATGTATTTATCTTTCAACTCTTGCATAACTTACACATCTTTATTTTCTGCAAAAATACGACTTCTTTTTTGATTTACAAAATTTCAATTATACACAATAATGTTTGATATTTCAAACAAATCACCTACTTTTTTGCTCAAAATCGAACATTATGAAGCGAGAGAAATATAGTTGGTTGCCCCGGCTGACTAAAAACATGAATATTAAAGGCTAATGTCTTCTTTTCGGTATGATTTATTTGTTTATTCATTTTCACTATTGCTTTTCATTCCCGCTTCTCTCAATGTCTTGCTTATGAAATACATTGCACCCAAAAACACCATTACTACGCCTGTTCCGACAAATAGCTGATTGATGTTGACGATGTCGGCAAGCGGACCGAAAAATAACATTCCAAACGGCATGGCAAGACTGAAGAGCATTGTAAAGACGGATAGTACCCGTCCCAAATAATCGGGCGCTACCCGTTCCTGTATCAACGTTACGCTTGGTGCTGAATAATATGGCCAACTTATTCCGAAAATTACGATACACACAAGGTATGGCGTGAAGTTTGTCCAAAAGCCGAGCGAAATGGTTAGTATTCCTATAACAACGGAAGACACTCCGATGGCATATACTTTATTACGAAAACACCATACGCCGATAAGCAATCCGCCCATAATCATTCCTGCTGCCTGACCGATTTCTGCGGCCGACAACCGCCATAAATCGGCTCCGAAATTGCGCGTTATCTGCAAAGGAAACAAAACGAGTAATGGCGACATGAAAATTGTGTAAAGCCCCGAAAGTATGACAAGTAGAAGCAGGTATTTTTGGTGTTTCAGATATTTTAGACCATCGATTAAATCCGTAAAATGCGATGTTTTTTCCTTATTATCCGTTTTACGCTCCGTAAGTGGAACTTTCACAAGAAAATAAAGGATACAGATTGCGATTGAGTCGGTTAGCACATCAATCAAAAACAACACTTGCAAAGGCGCGAGCGACATCAATGAAGCGCTAACAAGAGGTGAAAGAAGATAAATGCCCGACTGCAAACTTCCGTTTAGTCCGTTTATTTTCATCAATTTATCTTCCGGAACAATGAACGGTATCAGCGACGTGACCGCCGGTTGCTGAACGCCTTGTCCCAACGCCCGCACACAGGCGGTAATCATCAACAAAACGATACTGTCAATTCCTGCCGAAAGGCTGATGGCAATTGCCAGGCTGATGAGCGCAATTGAGCCGTCGGCAAGGTTTATCAGGTGTTTTTTGCTGTATCTGTCCGCCCAAACGCCACCCATAAGTGAAGTAAAAAAAGTAGGCAAAACAGCCACGAGAATGTAAATTGTCATCAATGCACCCGATTGCGTTTCGAGTACAATGTGCCACATAATGGCGAATTGCACAAGCATTGTCCCAAACAGCGACAAGGTTTGGCTTGTCAGAAACAGTGCGGTATTTTTCTTCCAGCTATCCATCACATTTCTGTGTTTACGTCTTATCGCTTTCTCTTACTGAATTTTAATAATGTATGAAATTCTGTGCATATACCAACCACATTCTTTTGATCAGATTCTATTTCATTCATTTGTTTTTTTTTTTGCCGTTCTGTGATTTTTGTGATAAATCCGGTTTTTGCTTGCGTGTAGTCCTCGCGATTAAATTGGTGTTTTTCAGCTAATACGTACTTCAATGCTGCGTATTCATCGCGCATGCCGGAATGTTGACGCAAATAATCGCGGAAACAAATTTCGTCTTGCGGCGTTTGACCTTTTTCACGAATATGTACGTGATATGTTTGTGTTTCAACGTGATTTTCGTCATATCCCTTGCCAAAAGTCATTCTATTCTCCGTTTCAGCATTGCACATATTTTCGTAGCCAACCGTTTTCATCTTTGCAATTATTACCTGCTTTGCACCGAAGCTTAAATCCGCCACTTCAACGATGATATCAATGGTCGGTTTCGCAGCAAGACCTTCCACCGAAGTGCTACCGATATGCTCAATATGAAGTACAATATCTTTACCCAATGCTTCCGCCAACAGCGTTTTTTCATGTTCGAAAAGCGTTTGCCAATCAGGATTATAAGGCACAATCCGTATCGGAAAGAGTTTGCCGGCTTGCTCTGCACTCAGGTTATCGAAGTTGACTTTTTCCGGTTTCATTCCGTCAGGATTAGTTGTTTATACAGTTTATCGACTGCGCAAATTCGATATATATTTGATTTATTGCTTATTACGTTAATCGGGTAAATAATACATAATCATCCAAACCACGCCGTACTTATCCATTAACATGCCATAGAGTTCGCTAAAGAAAGTTTGTTGAAGTTCCATATAAACTTCTCCGCCGTATTTTAGCTCGTTGAACACACGCTCAACTTCATGTTTGTCGCTCATACTGAGCGTGGGGTTGATGTTATTGCCCGCAATGAATTGTGAGTTGGAAGGAAAATCACTGAACATTATGTTCTTGTCGCCAATCCGCACATCGGAATAACACACCCTGTCATTGTCCTCTTCCGCCATTGGATAGTTTGGGTCGGCAGGCGACTGTCCGTAAGTCATCAGGTTTTTAACTTCCGATTTGAATACCTTTGCATAAAATTCTACTGCTTCGCGGCAGTTGCCATCAAAATTGATAAATAATTCAAATTGCATATCCGTTTAGTTTAAAGTCCGCCTCCTTTGACAGACGTAAAATACGTTACTTTTCCTGTTCTGATACGGCTTCACAGGTCTTGCCCGTTTTTTAAGAGGTTATCTGCTCCTCTTCAATTCTTTACGTCCTATCATTATCTTTTTCCGCATCTGATTAAATAACTTAGCGGAAATTTCTCCTTGTTTTTCACTCCTTCATTATTTGCCATTTCCATATTGAACTCATTTATACAAGCTATAATAGTGTAAGTCAATAATTTTATTGTTTTTTATGGCCGCCTGTTTCAGTATGGCTTCCAATTCAAATCCTGCCTTTTGCAACACCTTATGAGAAGCGATATTGAAATCAAAAGGCGTTGCATAAATTTTACGCAAATGCGGAAATTTGCCGAAAGCGTAAGCAAGCATTTGTTTGATGGCTTCGGTCATAATGCCTTTGTTCCAATATTTTTCGCCAATAAAATAACCCAACTCGGCAGTAATCCGCAAATTTGCATTTTCTTGTGGAGTAACACTCATTCCACCAACTACTTTATCATCAACAACAATTGCCAAATGTGCCGAAGTATCGGGTTTATCCAATCTCAATTTGATAAATTTCTTTCCGTCTTCTTCCGAATAAGGGTGCGGAAAAGCGTCATAAAGATTGTTCCAAATCAGAATATTATTTGCATTTTCGGCAAGCGATTTCGCATCTGACAATCGTAATTCCCGTAATTCAAAATTCATAGTTTATTATATTTTAATCCGTTTAATGCCGCTTTTTTGTCCAATGATAGCGACGTTTAGCGTTTCTTATTATTTATCAGGCTGAACAAAAGACCAATGCGTGTGTATGATTTCCCACTGATTAAGTGAATTTAACCGGTAGACTTCCGTACAATTCATTTTGATGATCGTACCATCTTTATGAGCCTCGTAATGAAATGATAAGACAGCAACCCCGGATGATAACTGCACAACAGGATTTATCATTTGATACAAGTCGGTTTTAATCTTGCCCCTGATAGGGCTATAGTAATCCTCCAACGCTTTTTTGCCTACAAGTTGCTGCTTCAAAGCAGGGTCGAAATATACAACGTCATCAGATGACAACGCTATAAACCCATCCGGGTTTCCATTATTCCACAGATCCAAAGCCTGTTCTTCCAAGGCGATAATCGCAGCCTTAACATCGTTATTTTTTTTCATATCTAAAATTTTATATACTTTGTTTTCTGTTGTCAGTATGATGCTTAATGCGCTGTTATTCTAAAACATTTCGTTTTACATTAATCATTTCCCCTTAATTTCACTCCTCAACTTCTCCAATTTTTCATGTTGGGCTTCGGTCGTTTTTCGGCTTTCTTTGATTTTTTGGATTGTCTTCAATTTCGTGGTTTTAGACAGCG